>CAXNGP010000162.1:0-5379 GCA_964201845.1 Pirellulales bacterium | reverse complement strand
CCGCGGCGTGGCGACCGTGGAGATTCCCGACGACTGGTCGCGGCCCTGGACCTGGTCGGCGACCGGTCAGGCGGATCACCGGCAGGCCTTCGACGCCCCTGCGGCGATCCTGGACCGGTTCGAAGCCTCCTGGGCGGCAGGCAAGGGGGGCGGAGACGGGACGGGTGTCGCCGACGCCGGACCGATCCCGGCGGCGACCTGGGCCGACGCGGCCAGGGCGATCGAACTGGCCGACGCGGTGCCCCGCAGCCTCGCCAGGGGGGGGGCCGTCGATCTCCACCAGGAGGAGTTCAGCGACCTGGGGACGTTTCGCGGCACAATGGCCTCCCTCGGCTGCGGCATCATCCTCGCCGCCTTGGTGCTCGTCGTGCTGGCGACGCTGGTCGGCGGCGTGGCCCACGAGTTCGGCTGGGGGTTTGGCGGCTGGCTGGCCGGCACCTGGCCGTTCGTGGCCCTCGCTGCCTTGGGGGGGTTCCTGGTGCTCCAACTGCTGCCGGTGCTGGTGGCCGGCAGCCGCCGGCATGAGTGATTTTTCCGGGGCCCGCACGCCCTCAACCCGCCGGGCCGCCGGCTGCGAAACTCTGCCGCCCCCGGCCGGACCGCTGGACCGTCGGCCCCGCAGCGGTCGATGCCCACCCACGGCGGGAGACAGCCGCAGGATGCGGCCAGGTTTCGGGGTTCCAGGGAGCGGGTGCCGATGCGGCTGCTGCGGGCTTTCCTCTGCATCGCGGCCCTCCCTGCCGCCACCCTGTCCCTCCCCGCCTCCGGGTCGGAGGCCAGGCGGTCGGCGATCGTGATCGCCGTGGAGTCGCAGAAGGACTCCGTCGTCAACATCCACGGCCAGAAGCTCGTCCCGGCCGACGGCGAAGGGGCCGGCGGCGAAGGGGCCGGCGAGGTGCGCCGCGTCAACGGAATGGGCACCGGCGTGGTGCTCGATCCCCGGGGCTACGTGGTGACCAACTACCACGTTGTCGAAGGCGTCAAGCGGATCGAGGTCACGCTCTCGAGTGGCCGGACCGTGGCCGCCACCCTGGTCTCCCACGATCCGCGCACCGACCTGGCCATCATCAAGATCGACGCGGGGACGCCGCTGCCCGTGGCCCGGATCGGCACGTCGTCGGATCTCATGATCGGCGAGACCGTGCTCGCCCTGGGCAACGCCTACGGCTACGAGCACACCGTCACCCGCGGGATCATCTCAGCGCTCCATCGCGACGTCGAGGTCAGCCGCACCCAGCGGTACGACGACCTGATTCAGACCGACGCCAGCATCAATCCCGGTAACTCGGGCGGGCCGCTGCTCAACATCGACGGCGAGGTGATCGCCATCAACGTGGCCGTTCGGGCCGGTGCCCAGGGGATCGGGTTCGCGATCCCGATCGATCACGTGCTCGACATCGTTTCGCAACTGCTCTCCGTCGAGCGTATCGGCCAAACCTGGCACGGGATCGTGGTGCGGACGGACGGCCGCCGGTGTGCCGTGGTCGAAGCGGTCCATCGCCGCAGTCCGGCCGAGAGCGTGGGGGTGCGGGCCGGGGACCAGATCACGCAGGTCGGCGACGTGGCCGTCACCCATCAGTTCGACATCGAGCGGGCCTTGCTCGGCCGCAAGCCGGGCGAGCGGGTGCCCGTCACCGTCGTGCGGGCGGGGGCCGAGGAGCGGATCGAGATGTCGCTGGCGGTGATGCAGCGGGACGCCGTGCCGCTCGAACAGCGGTGCTGGCAGGAGGTGGGGTTGCGGCTGGAGGCCGTTCCGGCCGTGAGCGTGCAGAAGCTTCAGTCGCGATACCGCGGTGGTCTGGCGGTGACGGAGGTCCGCGAGGGCGGACCGGCGGCCGAGCAGGGCATCCGCGTGGGCGACATCCTCGTCGGCCTCCACGTCTGGGAAACGATCGCGATCGACAACATCGCCTACATCCTCGACCGGGCCGAGGCCGACCACCTCAACCCGATCAAGTTCTACGTGTTGCGGGGCCGCGAGACGCTGTTCGGGCATCTCGTCTCCGAGACCGTCCGCCGCTAGGCCCGGGGAACGGAGCCGGTCGCGGTCTGTCAGCCCGGCGACTGCCGGGATGTCGTGGCCGCCGTCGTCAGAGGCTCGAACCCTCGCGGCCTTTCGAGTAAACAGGTGGTTGGCCGCGGCGTGATCCCGGGACCACGTTGCTGAGTCGTTGCTGAACGTCTCGTCTTGAAAGGAAGAGCCCGTGAGGCGGTTTCTCGCCGTGCTGACGCTTGCCGGCCTGCTCGCAGCCCAAGGGCCGGGTGCGGTGTCGTCGGCCGCGCAGCCACCGGCCCGGTCCGGCAGGCCGCCCAACATCGTCTTCATGTACGCCGACGACATGGGCTGGGGCGACATCGCCTGCCATGGGACTTCCTGGCTCAAGACTCCCAACCTCGACCGCCTCGCTCGGGACGGGATTGACTTCCATCAGTTCAACGTGCTCAGTCCAGTCTGTTCCCCGAGCCGAGTAGCGGCGATGACGGGGCGGTTTCCATCGCGATTCTGCATCTACACCGCCTTTGGATCCCCGGAGTCAAACCGCACTCGGGGTATGGCCGACTGGCTCGATCCCCAGGCCCCCACGCTGCCCCGGCTCCTGCGGTCGGCCGGCTACCGCACGGCTCACATCGGCAAATGGCACATGGGGAGCGGCGATCTCCCCGGCGCCCCGGCGATCGAGGCGTATGGGATCGATGAGTCCATGGTGTACCACGGGCCGGGGCCGCAACTCTCCAAGCGGCAGGTCGCCGACTCGGCCGTGCGGTTCATTGAGAACCTGAAAGCCAAGCAACCTTTCTTTCTCAACGTGTGGATCCCTCAGACGCACCTCATGCTGCAGCCCACTCAGGCGTCGATGGACAAGTTTCAGGATCTTGATCCGCGACGGCAGGTGTATGCCGCCACGGTGTACGACGCCGACCAGACCGTGGGCCGGGTGCTGGAGGCCCTCCGCGCCGCCGGGGTCGAGGAGAACACGATCGTGCTCTTTTCGAGCGACAATGGCCCTGCCGGGGTCGAGTGGCAGCCAAACGCCCGTCCGCCGCGTCCCGAAGACGGCGATCTGAAAAAGGGCTTTGGCATGTCGTACAGCGTCGGCTCCACCGCGGGCCTCCGGGGCCGCAAGGCCCATCTCTACGAGGGTGGTGTTCGCACGCCGTTCCTGGTCCGCTGGCCCGGTAAGGCTCCGGCCGGCACGATCAACGACGCCACCGTGTTCACGGCCGTCGACCTGCTACCGACGCTGTGCGCTGCCGTCGGGATAACCGTGCCGGGTGCGGATCGGGGCGACGGCGAGAATCTCCTCCCGGCCTGGATGGGTGAGCCGGTCCGGCGAACCACGCCGATTTTCTGGCACGTCCAGGCAGGTGCCGCGAACCCCCGCTCGGCGCAATGGGCCAGCTATGCCATGCGGGATGGCGACTGGAAAATGTATCTCAGTGATGATGGGAACCGCAGCGAGTTGCATCATCTCGCAACCGACCGGAGTGAATCAAAGGACGTCAGCCAGCAGCATCCAGACATCGTCAGCCGCATGACCGCCGCGATGAGGGCCTGGAAGGCGACGCTCCCAACCAAGCCCAACCCGGCTTGCGTCGCCCCGACATCGTCCAGCCGCGGCCAGCAGCAACAGGCTCCCTAAGTCCAAGGCGCACCATGCTGTTGGTTCTCCTGCTGGCCTGCTTTGGAAATCAGCAAGGCGACGCTTGATCGCAGGCGGGCCCCGTGTGGCAGGTGTCTGCGTGAAAACCACTCGCTTCGGCACCGCTGGTGAAGCCCGTTGACCGTCCGGTGCTTTATACTGCGGGGGCCGCGCGAGCCCTGTGCATGCCGTCCGAAAACGAGTTCGTGGCCGATCTGCTCCGCGGACTGCCGCCGGATCGGCGGCTGGAGGTGCCGGTCGGCGACGACGCCGCGGTGCTCCGGCCGCCCGCCATGCGGCGCACGGTCGTGACGGTCGACATGCTGATGGAGGGGACCGACTTCGTGCTCGGCCCCGACTGCCCTCCGGAGGCCGTGGGGCACAAGGCACTGGCCGTCAGCCTGAGCGACCTGGCGGCGATGGGCAGCCGGCCCGAGGCCGCGGTGGTGGCCGTCGCCTTGCCGCGGCGGGCCGGCGAGGCCCTGGGGCGTGGCGTGCAGGCGGGCCTGGCCGCGGCGGCCGCAGCGTACGGCGTGGCGCTCGCCGGCGGCGACACCAACTCCTGGGACGGCCCGCTCGTGATCAGCACCACCCTGCTTGGCAGCGTCTCTCCCGGTGCGGCCTGGCGGCGGGACCGCGCTCGGGTCGGCGATCTTCTGGTCGCCAGCGGGGCCTTCGGGGGCAGCCTCCTGGGCCGCCACCTCGGGGTCACGCCGCGGTGCCGGGAAGCGGCCGTGATCGCGGCGGCCTACGCCGTTGATGCCGCCATCGACATCAGCGACGGGCTGTCGCTCGACGTCGCGAGGATGATGAAGGCCAGTGGTACCGCCGCCGTCATCGACGTGGACGCGGTGCCGATCCATGCCGACGCGGTGCGGATGGCGTCCCAGCCGGGCGACGGCCGGTCGCCGCTCGACCATGCCCTCGGCGACGGCGAAGATTTTGAGCTGGTGCTGGCCATGCCACCGGATGACGCCCACCGGCTGGTGGCCCAGTCGGGTCGGACTCCGCTCGAGACCCCGTTCACGATCATCGGCGAGGTGATCGCCGGAGCGGGCCTGTTCGCACGCTCGGCCGACGGCGGCCTGAAGCCGCTCGTGCCGGAGGGCTATCAGCATGACCTCGCCGACTGAGCCAGAGGCCTCGGCCAGCGCCCTGATCCGCGTGGCCGACGAGCTGGCGCTGGGCCGGCTGGCCGCCCGGCTGGCGGCCACGCTGGGCCCAAGAGCCGTCGTGGCGCTCTCGGGCGACCTCGGGGCGGGGAAGACCACCTTCGTGAAGGCGCTGGCGGCGGCGGTGGGCATCGACGCGGCCGAGGTCACGAGCCCGACCTTCGGGCTGATCCACGTGCATGCCCTGCCGGCCGAAGTCGGGCGGGCGGAACGGATCGTGCATGCGGACATGTATCGGCTCACCCAGCCGGGCGAGCTGGCCGAGACCGGCTGGGACGACGCGATCGCGGGCGACGCCTGGGTGTTCGTCGAGTGGCCCGAGCGGATCGCGGCGGCCCTGCCCGCGGAACGGATCGACGTCACGATCGGGATCGAGTCGCCGACGGCCCGCCTGCTGACGTTCACCGGCCGCGGTGCCGCCGCCAGCATCGTGCGGAGGCTGGCCCCCGGCTGAGTGCAGGCGGCGTTTTTGTGGGGGCTCGGGGTTGCCCGAGCCATCTCGCCGGACGCTCGCTGCGGCCCTCCAGGCCTCCGCTCGCTCGATGCTGCCCTCGCTTCGGCATCCT
>CAXNGP010000161.1:0-5401 GCA_964201845.1 Pirellulales bacterium | reverse complement strand
CGCTCTTTGGCGGTGACGTGACCGAGGCCACGCCCGGCTTCCTGCTCGACCATGTCGCGGCGGTCGCGGGGCTGGCGGCCGCCGGCCACCGGCTCCGTGTCGATGCGGGCCAGCCCGCGTGCGAGCTCGGACACGGTGTCATTCCGCTCGCCGATCCGGCGGCGGTCGCGGCCGCGGTGCTGGCCGCGCGGCCGCGGGCCGCCGAGCCGTTCGTGTTCGTGGTGCTCCAGTTCAACCAGCCCGAGGTCACGGCCCGCTGCGTGGCCTCGCTGCGGCGGCTCTCGGCCGGCGACCGCCGGGTGCACGTCGTCGTGGTCGACAACGGCTCCGAGCCGGCGGCGGTCGCCCGGACCCGCGAGCTGTTCGCCGCCTCGCCCGACGTGACGCTCTTGTTCACGGGCGAAAACCTCGGCTTCGCCAAGGGCAACAACGTCGGCTACGCCCATGCCCGCGACGTGCTCGGGGCCGGCTTCATCGCCGTGATCAACAACGACACGGTCGTGGGCGATCCCGAGTTCGTGGAGAAGTGCCTGGCGTCTTTCGCGGCGCGGGCCTGGTCGGTGCTCGGGCCCGACATCATCACGCCCGACGGCCGGCACGAGAACCCCTGGAACGACGAGGTCTACGAGGCCGGCGAGTGGGCGGCGCTCGGCGAACTCTACGAGCGGCAGCGGGCGACCTGGGAGGCGGGCGGGCCGGCCGAGTTCCGGCGCCTGGGCCGCCGCAGCCCGGAGTCGACCACGCTCCGCGAGCCGATTCTTCAGGGCGCCGCCTTCGTCTTCTCGCCGGTGTTCACGGCGGAGCGCGGCCGGGCCTTCGATGAGCGGACCTTCCTCTACGGGGAGGAGTTCCTGCTGGCGGTCGACTGCCTGCTCACCGGCCACCTCGCCGTCTACGAGCCCGGGATCGCGATCGCCCACGAGCAAGGTGTCTCCACGGCGCGGGTGCCGGAGCGGCGGAAGCTCGAGCTCGGATACCACGCGGCCATCGAGACGGCCGCGGTCTGCCGAACCCGGCTCGAGCGGCACGCGGCCGCCACGGGGGGCAAGTGGCTGGCCGCCGACGCCGCCGAGATCCCGACCCTCACCGCCGACGGCCGGACGCACGTGCTCGTCGACCTGCTCTTCTGCCAGCCCGGCTTCCACGGTGGCGGCGAATACGGCAAGGCGGTGTTCAAGGCGCTGGTCGCCGCCGCGGCTGGTCGCGGCGACGTGCAGGTGTGGGCCGCGCTCGATCCGGCGCTGTTCATCGACGGCTGGGTGTGGCAGGCCTGCCGCGAGCACGCCGTGAACGTCGTGGCGGTGAAGTCGTTCGCCGAGATCACCGGGCTCGTGAACGCGGGCCTGTTCACCTCCTTCTTCGCGCCGGCGATCGTCGTCTACACGGGCTACGAGTACCAGAAGCGGGTCGGCGGCCCGCTCGCCTTCACGGGCGGCCTGACCCGCGTCGTCGGCACCCTGTTGGATGTCCGCGACCTGGAGATGGCCGATGGCTGGGAGCGGATCGCGACGGCTCGACTGGCGGCCGGCTGCCTGGCCGAGCGCTCGCTGGATCCGATGGCCTGGCGACTCGAACGGGAGCGGCAGGAGGCCCACGCCCGCGACCTGACCGAGATGTATCGCGGCATCCGCAGCCACCCGTCCCTCGACCGGCTCGTGACGATCTCGGCCTATTCGGCCGCTTCGATCCGGGACCGGGTGGGCATGGGGCGGCCCGCCGAGATCCTGTTCGCTCCGCCCAAGGACCGGCCGGCTCCGGAGCCGTTCGCCGTGCCGGGCATCGAGCCGGGCCGCGACGAGTTCGCGCTCCTGGTGAATGCCGGCCGGATCGAGAAGAACGCCGCGGCGGCGGTGGCAGCCTTCGACCGGCTCTGCTCCGACCCCGATTTTGCGGCGGAGCATCCGCGGCTGAAGCTCCTGCTCACCGGGATCGGCCGGATCGACGACCTGGGCCTGGTGTCGCTCGCGAATCCCGCCCGCTTCGTCACGCTGCCCCACCTCTCGCCGGAGCGGCTCGAATACCTCTACCGCGAGGCGCGGTTCCTCCTCTACCCGTCGTTCAACGAGGGGTTCGGATACCCGCCGCTCGAGGCCATGGCTCATGGCACCCCGAGCATCGTCGCCGCCAACACGGCGGTGCCCGAGGTCTGCGGTGCCGCGGCGATCCCCTGTGACCCGTTCGACCGCGAGAGCATCGCCGCGGCGATCCGGACGATCCTCGCCGCCCCGCCGGCCGCGGAGGAGTTGCGGGGCCAGCTCGCGACGGTCGCCGCCCGGCAGGCGGCCGACCTCGCTCGGCTGATCGGAATGCTCCTCGACCGGTCACCGGCCACGAGCTGTTCGACTTCGGGCTCGGCCCGGTGGGCCGCCTGATGCTCGAACTCTTCAGCGCCGAACTGGCTCGAGTCGACCGCCTCCTGGCCCAAGCGCCGGAGACGCCGCTGCCCGAAGCCCTCCGCAACGTCCCGCTGGAGATCTTCGGCGAACTCCTGCTCGACCCGCCGGCTCACCTGCCCGCACTGGCCGCCCGGCTTCCCGCGATGGCCTCGGAGGAGGTGCAACGCAACTGGACCGGCAATCATGGCCGCGTCCTCATGAGCCAATCGCTGGCGTTCGTGCGCACCCTGCTTGCGCTCTGGGGCCGACGCTCCCACCGTGCCATCGAGCAGGCGCAGGTGCTCGACTTCGGCTGGGGGCGGCTCTTGCGGCTGCTCCTGCACGCCGTTCCGGAAGCCTCGCTCTTCGGCGTCGACTCCTGGCAGAAGTCGATTCGGCTCTGCCAGGAAAGCGGCATCCGCTGCCACCTGGCCGTCAGCGACGAAGTTCCCGACTGTCTCCCCTTCGCCGGGCCGTTCGACGTCATCTTCGCCTTCAGCGTGTTCACGCACCTGAACGAGGCGACGGCCCGAACCGTCCTGCGGACCATGCGGCAGTCCATCCGGGAGAATGGCTTGCTCTGCCTCACGATCCGACCCGTGGAATACTGGATGCAGGCGGAACCCGAAGCCGGCGCCACCTACGCGGACCGCCACCGACAGACGGGGTTTGCGTTCCTGCCGCAAAACCGGCCGCCGGCGGCGAACGGCGAGGTCACCTACGGAAAGGCATCGCTCACCCTCGACCATCTGGCGGGCCTCGCAGATGGCTGGCGGCTGACGGACGTCGAATGGACGCCGTTCGATCCCCTGCAGGTGATCGTGGCCCTCGAGCCGACGTGAGACAGCCCATGGCCGTCCGCATCCACCAGATCTACTACGACGACGCCCAGCGGGCGGCGCTCGACCCCGCCTTCATCCCCTACGACAACCGGACGAACCCACGGCCCGAGTGGCGGGAGTATCACGTCTTCCGCACCGAGTGGCTCGCCGGTCGCTGCGGGGCCGGCGACGTGACGGGTTTTCTCTCCTGGAAGTTCGGCGCCAAGACCGGCATCGCCGGCCGGGCGTTCGTGGAGTTCGTCGAGCGGCATCCGGGCCACGACGTCTACTTCGTCAATCCAAGCCGGGTCGAGCCGCGGCCGTTCACCGGCATCTGGCAGCAGGCCGAGGTCCACCACCCGGGGATCATCGGCCTGGCCCAGCGGATCTTCGACCGCGTCGGCGTGGCCGTCGATCTGGCGACGCTCGAGCAGCCGCGGGAGCAGGTGCTGTTCTGTAACTACTGGGCGGGCACGAGGCGGTTCTGGGACGAATACATGGCCTTCTGCGAGCCGGTGCACCGCCAGATCCTCGGCGGGCTCGACGCGGCCGACCGGGCGTTCGCCTGGTCGCGGGCCGACCGCGAGATCGACGCCCCCTACGTGCCCTTCATCATGGAGCGGCTGTTCAGCACGTTCCTGGCCCTGCGGCCGGATCTCCGCGCTCGGAGTCTCGATCTCGAGCGGCATCTCCGGGCAAACCGGCGGCCGTGGTGGCGGCGGCTCCTGCGCCGTCGTCGGGCCGCCTGACCCGGCACGGCCATCCGCCCAGCATGGCGGCGACGATCGCGGCGCCGATCATCAGGGCCGAGACGTCGAACGTGATGGCGTGCATGAACGGGTGGGCGAGCCATACGATCCCGACGTAGAGCAACTGAGCGGCGAGCAGGACGGCGAACAGCCGTGGGGACCGCCGGGCGAGGCACGCGCCGCCACCGATCGCCAGGCCGAACCACGCCGCGTGCGGCAGGCTCGAGAGGATCGGGGGAGCGAGATAGACGAGGACGTAGACCGCCAGGCTCGCGACCGACACCGCGATCAGCGCGACCGCGGCGGCGTCGCCGGGATCCGCCGGCCGACGACGGCCGGCGCCGATCACGACCGCCAGGGCCGCCAGCCAGGCGGCGGCATTGCCGAACGTCGGCACGTGGAAGTCCTAGGCCCTCAAGAGGGCCAGCCGCGACGCGTCGCCCGCCCGATTCCTCAGGGGCTGGGTCGGCACCGCCCGCATGGGCACGACGGCATCGAGGAGCATCTCGCGCTTGAGCCGCAGCCATTCCCCGAGGCTCATGTCGACGTAGCGGCTTCTTACCGCCGCGATCACGCCCTGCTCCGGCCGATCGATGCCGAGGTCGTTCGTGAGCGCATATTTGAGAACCGGCTCGTGGCTCGGCAGGAGTACCCGTTTGTACGCCATCCAACTGCCCAGCAGCCCGACCGTCACCAGGCAGCCGACCGCGACGGGTCGCCACCTGCGCCACCGGATCCCGGTGGCGAACAGCACCGCCAGCGGTGCCAGAAAGGCCGCCGTGCTGGCATGGGCCAGCATGCTCAAGGCCGCCAAGGCCGCGAGGCAGGCAATCCGGGCCGCCGCTCCCGCCTCGCTCCGGCGCTCCTGGATCACGAGGCCGAAGCAGGCCAGCGCGAAGGCGGCGCCGAAGGCTTTCGGCCAGCCGTAGGTCGTGGTGAAGAAGGAGTAGGGGACGGTGGCGGCGAAACAGACGACCAAGCAGGCGGCTCGCCGTGACAGGCCGCCGATCACGTCCCGGACCAGCCAGGCCGCCACGGGAATCCAGAGCGCATTCAGGGCGATGGCAGCGGTGTTGAAGAACGCGGCGGTGAGATAGGGGCCGTCGTTGAACATCTGCAGGGCCGCGATCACGTCGCCGATCAAGAGATAGGTGGCGGCCATCAAGGGTGGGCGGTCCGTGGGTCGCCAGCCGCCGCCGAACATCGTGGCGAGCGCGTCGCCGTGCCGGATGCCTTCGGCGAGCCGCCAGGGAAGCTCGTGATCGGACGACCACGTCGCCGGCCAGAAGCGATAGTTCGGCTCCTAGTGGCCCGTGCCGGTGCCGAGCATCCCGCAGACGGCGGCCACGAGGAGCGTGACGCCGATCCAGAGGGAGGCATAGTCGCGGATGCGGCTCCAGCCGCGGGCTCGCGGCCGCGGTCCGACGGCCCAGAGACTCGCCGCGCCAGCCAGGCC
>CAXNGP010000160.1:0-5403 GCA_964201845.1 Pirellulales bacterium | reverse complement strand
TCTGGGACGTTATAGCCTCCCCGCGGCCGCCGTATGCTGGTGGGGATGACAGCCCCCGCCCCCGACAGCCCCCTGCCGCCCGCGCCCGTTGTCCTGCTCACCTGCGGCGATCCCGCCGGCATCGGCCCCGAGATCGTGGCCGCCGCGTGGCGGGCCGCGCCGCATGACCGCGCGCGGCTCCGGGTGGTCGCCGACGCCCGCACGCTCGGGGCGATCCTGGCCCGCCGCGGCATCGCGGCGGCGCCGCTCGTGGCAATCAGCCCCGACGATCCCCGGCCGTCGACGGCCGGGGAAGTCCTCGTGATCGAGCCGGCCGGCTCGCGCGGCGAGCAGGAGCGGATTCCCGACGCCGCGATCTCGGCGGCCGGCGGCCGGGCGGCTGCGACGGCGGTCGAGCAGGCGGCGGCGGCGGCCCGCTCGGGCCAGGCGGCTGCCATCGTGACCGGGCCGCTCCACAAGGAGGCCCTCCATACCGCGGGGTACGACATGCCCGGCCACACCGAACTGCTCGCCCGCGCCTGCGGCCTGCCCGACACCGCGGCCTCGATGATGCTCTGGCTGCCGGCTCGCGCCGGCGCCGCCGGCGGCCTGGGCGTGGTGCATGCCACGCTCCACGAGTCGCTGCGCACGGCGCTCGCGCGGCTCTCCACCGACCGGATCGCCGCGGCCGGCCACCGCCTGCACCACGGGCTCGCCGCGTTGCTCGGCCGCCGCCCGAGGATTGCCGTGGCGGCACTCAACCCGCACGGCGGCGAAGGGGGCCTGTTCGGCGACGACGAGCCGCGGCTCGTCACGCCCGCCGTCGCCCGGCTCGTGGCCGCGGGCGTGGCGGCGACCGGGCCGCTCCCCGCCGACACGCTCTTCGTGCGGGCCACGGCCGGGGAGTTCGACGGGGTGGTCGCCCTCTACCACGACCAGGGACACATCCCGATCAAGCTGCTGGGGATGCATCGCGCCGTCAACATCACGCTCGGCCTGCCGCTCGTGCGCACGAGCGTGGCGCACGGCACCGCGTTCGACATCGTGGGCCAAGGCAAGGCCGACGCCACCGGGATGCTGGCCGCCATCGATGCCGCGATCCGGCTCGTGGCGGCGCCCGGCTTCAGGGCCGCATCGGCGTCATCGTCTTGAGCACGATGCCGGTCAGGTCGATGAGCTCTTCGCTGGCCGGCTGGTAATAGAAGGCCGTCGCATCGACGGGGGCGTCGACTTCGATCTCCAGAAAATCGATCGCCATGATCACCTGGAGCGGCCCGGCCGACACCGGCCGGTCGCCGGGAAGCGCCAGGTATTCGAGCCGTTGTGGCAGGAGGTCGCTCTGGTTGATCGCCAGTCGCGCGACCCACGGCATGCCATCGGGAAGATCCTGCGGCTGCAGGCCGCCGGGCCGCTTGTCGGCGGCGGCGAGCTGCGGCAGCATCGAGACCAGCGTCACCGACGGCCAGTGGCCCTCCACCACCCAGACCGGCCGGCCGTCGATCTCGCCGGGCACAGCCGCCCCGAAGCGGAACCACTGCCGGATCCACCACAAGGTCCGCTGAAGTCCGCCCAGGTAGGGGGCCGTGTCATTGGGGTCGGCCACCGCCAGCTCCGTGAGCCTGGCCCGTACCCGCTGAACGTCGACCCGATGGAGCAGCGGAGGATCCGGGCCGTTGCGCTGGTGGAGCCAGCAATAGAGGCCGTCGCTCACCTCCGTCACTTCGAAGGCCTCCGGCTCGATCCCGAACGCACGCGACTCGCAGGTCAGCGTGGTCTCGAAGCGAAATCGCTGCTCTTCGCCCCGCCCCGCCTGGAGATACCGGCCGGTGCCGACGAGCACGCGGTCGCCGATCCGGACCCGCTGCCGCAACTTGATCGACAACGACTCGGCCCGGCCGATGACCGCCAGACTGCTGGCCACGATCCGCTCGGCCTGGGCCGCCGCGCCCGGGTCAGCCGGCGGCGGCCCCGACTCTTCGATGGCTGCCGCCTGAGCCGCTGTAGCCAACCGCGCCGTGGCCGCCGCAGACCGCCCACCCCGGCTGTACACGCTCGCCGCCGGCGGGCCGGCCTCGTCACCCGAGCCCGACCCCGAGCCCGACCCCGAGAGCAGGCCAAGCGCGGCCGCGAGCAAGATGGTCCGGGGGCGTCGGCCTGGCAAGCTGGGCGATCGTAAAAAGGTGACGATCATCGTGATCAGGCTGACTCTTCCGATTTTGCCAAAGAAACCGGCCCCGGCAGGTCGATGGAACAGCGGTGAGGACCACCGCCTCCCATCCGGACTCCCGGCACGACGCCGCGAGTGTACGGATCGGGGGGCTTCCGGCACATGCCGGAAATACGCCCTGGAGGCTCGAGCCGATGACCGTCCGACGCTTGCCCGGCTTCGTTGGAATGTCCCTGGCGGCCGCATTGACCGGCTGCCACATCCCGGCCAACTCGCCGTTCACGGGGCTGGCCCAGCTCCGGCCCACGGCCACGCCCCACACCAACGTCCTGCCGCCGGCAGCCATGCTGCACCATCCCGGTCCGGGCGTGGAAGGCCCTGGTCCCGGCATCATTCACCCGGCCTCGTACGAGGAGTCGCTGGCCGCGGCCGGCGCGGCGATGGCCGGCGGCGGAATGATCGGCGCCATGGCCCCCACCTCGCAGATCGGGTTCGTAGGCCCCGATGGGATGCAGGTTCGCTGGGATGTCTCGATGGCCGGAGGCTTCGACTCCGAACCGCTCGTGACCCCGGGCCGCTACGACTTCCCCCAGGGGGCGATCTACCGCCTCAAGCTCACCGACATCCCGGGCCGCGAGGGCATCGAGCTGTATCCGTCGCTCGAAGTCGCGCCGGTGACGCCGCGGACGGCGGCCTATCTGGCCCACAACGCCGTGCCGTTCCAGCTCACCGACGAGGACCTCGACCAGGTGACGACCGGCAACTTCGTCACCAAGGTCGTGTATCTGCCCGACGCGGAGTATCAGGAACTGGCCGTCGCGGGTGTGGAGACGCTCGTGAGCACGCGGCTCGATCCGGGTGTCGATCCGGTCGTCGAGGCCGATCGACGCGGATCGATCCTCGGGATCATCCGGAGCGGCAACAAGGATCTCCAGGCACCGGGCGCGGCGGGCTTCGGCGCCGCCGGAGCCGTTCCGCTGGCCGCCGGAGCCATGGGTGGCCCCGGCGCGGGCGGTGCCTGCGGCGTGGCGGGTCCGCTCGGCATGCCCATGGGCGGCGACCCGTCGCTGATGCCTCCTGCGTTCGTGGCCGGCGTCACGGCTCCCGAATACGGCATGCCCCACGTGGGCACGCCGATCGGCCTGCCCGGCCCGGCCCACATCCCGCTCGGGGTGCCCGCCGGCCTCCAGCGGCACAGCATCACCAACCACACGAAGGTGCACCTGCCGCCGCCGTCCCGCGCCATCGGCCTGCACGTGCAGCAATCCCCCGGCCTGAGCTATCCGAAGCCGGCCCGACATGCCTACCTGTCCGAGCGTCAGGATGTGCCCCACATCCACCTCAAGCAGCCGCCCGAATCGCGGACGCGGTTCGTCGACAACGGCGGTGCCGATCCCGACGCCCTCGGGCCCGGCCGGATCGTCCCCGGCTCGATGAGCGAGCTGCCCTGCCCGCCCGAGCCGATGGAGTGACGATCGCCACCGATCGCTGCGTCACCCCGCCGAGCCCGACCGTCACCTGATCCTTCCCGAGAAGCCCATGGCCGCCTCCGCCCATCACGCCGAGCACCGGCAGCCCGACACCAGGAGCCAACCCCCCCGCACCATCGACATCGTGAACCTTTTCCGGACAGGGACCGCGCTGCAGTTTGCCCGAGGGCTGCTGGCGAGCGCCGTCCTCGTCGGGACAGCCTCGGGAGAAATGCTTCCCCGGGCCGTCACGACGGGAACGGCGGCACATCTCGCCGCCCAGACGATACCGGGAGCGATTGGCGCCCCCGAGCAGCTCCAGCGCGGTCCCCGTCCGGAATCGATGCTTCCGCTCCACGTGCAGCCGGTGGAGATCCGCGGCCCAGCCGGCTCGCTCGTGGCGATCGAGACGGCCGAGGGTTGGTCGCCGATGGTGCCGGGCCCGCTGCGGATCGGACTGGTGGTGGGCCAGGCCTACCGCCTGCGGATCGGCGGGCTCGAGGCACGCGATGGGCGCGGCGGCCGCGAGGGTGACGAGCTTTTCCCCTCGGTCCGGATCCTCGCCCGCCTGGCCACGCCGCCGGGCATGGACTGGCGGTTCCCGGTCGAGGTCACGATCGACGATGACGACCTCTCCGCCGCGCTCGCCGGCTCACTCGTTCGGCGCGTCGTCTACGTGGCCTGCGAACCCGAGGAACCGGATCTCGTTCCGGGGGGCTGGTTCGACGTCAAGCCGGGCGACGACGCGTTCGAGGTGGCCCGCACGCTGGGCGATCCGGTGGCCGAGCTCGTGATCGGCAACCGCCTCCCCGCCCCGGGGAGCGTTCCATGAAGGGCGTGCGTTGGCTGCGGCTGTTGGCGATCGCGACCGCCGCCGTCATCCTGGCGTCGTGCCGGTCGCTGACCGCGCCCTTGGCCACCTCCGCGACAGCGGTCACCGTCCTGCCCGACGACGTGATGTCGCCCACTACGGACGACTCGCTCACGGCCGCCTTCGCCAGTGACGACGAGGTCCCCGCGGCCCTGCCTCCCTCCCCCGTCGCCGCCGCGCTCGCGGCCCGGCCGCTCCCCGCCAGGCCCGCGCCCACCGTGCCCGCGAGCCGCCGCCACACCGGCGTCGTGCCGGCTGGCCTGGAAGCCCCCTCCCCTCCCCTGCCCCGGCTTGCCTGCCGAGATGGCTCCTGCGGCCAGGCCGTCGGGCTGCGGCCGCTGCCGACTGCCGGTTGCCGGGGAGGTGCCTGCCGGGGCGGCGCCGCATGCCCGCCGGGCGGCTGCCAAGAGACCTTCTGCCTTCCCTGCCAGCCGGGGATTCCGGTGATCCGCCCCTGCCTCGTCTGCGACGGCGGCGACCACGGTGCCCTGGCGAAGGCGGTCGGCCCGGCGGGCCTCGCCAACCTCACCGCCGGTGACACGGTGGCCCGCTTCCGGCCCGCCGACGACGGCCCCGAGGCCGACCGCGTGCAGGTGGTCGAATCGAACTGCGCCTGCGTTTATGCCCCGCGGTTCGCGGCCGTACGCGAGGTGGTGCGGCCGCTCGAAGACGCCGCACCGCTCGGCCCGGGCGGCCTCGTTGCCGACGAACTCGTCGAACTCGAGGTCGAGCGTCAGCCGGTCTGGGGCAGCGTGCAAAATCTCGCCCCCGAGGCGGCCCGCAAGGCGCTGCCCGGCGTCGCGGTGCAGGAGCGGCTCGGTCCGCTCGCCGTCGATCAGGAACAGGTGCCGGGCGAGGAGGATGGCGTCGAGGGGCCGGTCGCCGGGCTGGCGATCGACCAGCCCGAGCAGGCCCGC
>CAXNGP010000159.1:0-5438 GCA_964201845.1 Pirellulales bacterium | reverse complement strand
CACCGTGACCGTGCCGCCATTGATCACAAGCGAGCCGGCCCCGTTGCCCAGGCTCGGCCGGCCGCCGCCGATCAGCACGGCGTTACCGCCGAGATTGACGTTCGCCCCCGACTCGATGACCGTCGTGCCGGTCGTGCTCGCGATCCCGTTGCCGACGCCGAAGAACGTGTTGGCGGCGAGCGTCACCGCGCCCGAGATGGCTAGCCTTCCGCCATTCGTCACGTTCATGCTCCCGGCCGAGGAGAGCCCGCCGGTGGAGTCGATCGAGAGCGTGCCGCCCGACACGGTAGTCGTGCCCGTGTAGGTGTTGACGGCCGAGAGCACGGCCGTACCGGCGCCGGTCTTGGTGAGGTTGCCGGCCCCACTGGGACCGTTTTGCAGCACTGTGGCGACGAACAGATCCGTGTCGGAACTGCCCGTCACGTCATCGACGTTGAGCGTGAGGGTGGCATTGCCGCTGCCGCCGAGGTTGACCCGATTGAGGGAATTTCGGGGGCTTGCCGCCACGCCGATCGTCGAGGCTTGGGTGCCGGTGACGGCGAGCGTGCCCGCGAGTTGAAACGCCTGGTAGCTCGTATTCACGCCGCCATCGGCCAGGAGCGTGCCACCGGCGAGGTTGAGGTTCCAGATCGTGTTGAAGAAGCCACCGGAGTTCAGCGTGCCGCCCGTCGTGAGCGTGATCACTGGAGTGGCAGTCGTTCCGGCGGATCCGAACGTGTCGTTGCCCGCGAAGGTGACCGTGCCGGAAGAGATCGTGGCCGTGTTGGCGCTGTTCGCACCCACGGGGCCAGCGACGGGCGAGGCACTCGTCGTGACGTTCGTCCAGCCCACGCTTGGCCAAGTGCCGTTGCCGCCATTCCACGTGAAGTCGTCGGCCCGGAGCGAGCCGGTTGTCACGAGGACGGCGATGCCGACGAACCATCCCGCCAGGGGGAGCCGCCCGAGGCCAGGCGTGGAAATAGCCGGTCGGAAGCACACCATGAGAGTCCCCTCGTCCGATGGGCGGCGGGTGAAGTCGCGACCTCCACCGTCATCACCAACTCCCGCCGCACCGCATATTTATACGCAAGAACGATCTCTCCGCATTGCGGAAAAATGTCCTAAGGATTGCCGGTTCCCACCTCGCTGGCCAAGCGAGCATGGAGCGGCCGATCGCCTGGGCTTAGGAAATCGTTATTTTCAAGGTTTCCGCGGCCCAGACGCGCTGCCGATCGGGCCAGAATATCCGGATAGTTTCTCCATCCGGTTCCAGCCGGGCTGCCACAGGCTCGTCGCCCAGGCTGGCCATCACTTTCCCCGCGGCGAAGCCGGCCGGCCGGGTGAGGGCGAGCGATTCGATCCCGACTTGCCCATGCTTGACGGTGAGCGACGCCGTGAGCCGGCCGTCGGCCATCCGCTGGGTGAACGTGCCCCAGCCCTCCGGCCCGACGAATGGGGCCTGGAAGTTTTCGGGCGTCAGCCGGGGCGCAAACGAATACTCCCCCCGCGGCCCGTGGCAGGTGAACCCGCAGGCGGCCTGGAAGACGCCGTAGCTGGCCATCGCCCGCACGTAATGGTCGGAGCACTCGACCTCGTTGTAGGGATTGCGGGCGGCCGCCCGGTAGCGATCGTGCACCGCGCGGGTGACGGCGAGACCCTCGAGCAGCAGCCCCTCCCAGAGCATGTGCCCGGCGGCCTGGTACTCAAACCCGCTCATGCACTCGTTGAAGTAGCCAGCCGCCCAGTCGGGGCCCTTCCCGGCGGCCTTGGTGTAGTTCCAGTCGGCGCGGGGGAAGGTGCACATCAACAGGCCGCCGTCGCCGGCCAGCGCATACCACCGTCCCTGCTTGTTGGCCTCGCGGTAGGGGCCCACGTCGGGGGCGAAGTTGAACCGCCACAGCGACTTGAGTGCCGAGACGGTCTCTCGCTGGGGCGTCACCCGGTCGAGGCCCACCTGCCAGGCCCAGTGCTGGCCCATCACCTGGTCGATGTGGCAGCCGCTGCCGGAGTTGATCGCCTCGGGATGCTGCGGGTCGGGCAGGTTGAAGAAATAGTCTCCCTCGAACAGCCGGCTCACCAGATGGTCGCGGCCCTTGGCCGCGATCTCGCGGCACCGCGTGGCGAACGCCTCGTCGCCCCGTTCGACGGCCATCTCGGCCGCGGCGAGGAGCGCCGAAACGTACAGCCCGCTGAGCCAGGCGACCGGCCCGAACCAGTTGGCGTCGAGCGTGTTGTGTTGGGGGCCTTCGATGATCCCGTCACCGTCGCCGTCCTGGGCGATGAGCCACTCCGTCGCCTTGCGGACGCCCGGCCAGACGCGCTCCAGGAACCCCCCGTCGGCCGCCATCTGGTGTTCCCGGAGGGCCCGCAGGATCGTGCCCGCCTGGGCGTCGATGGCGGGATGCATCCCGCTCTCGGCCCGGAAGCCGATCGCCCCGTCGGGATGTTGGGCGATCGCGAAGTCGACCCGCTGCCGGTAGTCCCGCTCGACGTCGGGAAACAGCCGGCCCGTCGCCTGGGCGTAGTGCCAGACGTGGCCACAGGTGCCGGGGCAGCAGCCCACGCCCTCCCAGGTCCAGAGCCGGCCGTCGGTGAAGCGGTGGCAGACGGTCGTCGCCAGGTTGCAGGTGTTGGCGAAGGTGCGGTCGAGCAGCCACCAGGGAAGCGATGAGTCGTACCAGGTGTCACGCCACAGCCGCGTGCGGGCCGCGAGCTGGTCAAGCTTGGTCGCCACATATTCGGCCACCGCGGCGGCGTCGGCGAACCGGGCGGCGTAGTGCCGCTTCGCCTTGCCCAGGATGCCGACGTTGGGGAAGTGCCAGGCGACGAGCACGTCCACGCTCGCCTTGCCGCCGGGTGGGAGCGACATCCGCCGCCCCAGCGAACCGACGAGTTGTGCAGTGGGGCCGGCGGGCTGACGGGCGTCGCCGCTCGAGGTTTCGGGCTCGGGGCCGACGAGCGCCAGGCAGAGCGTGCCGAACCCGGGCTGTTCCCCCAGGTCGCCAGCCTGGGCCGTGTCGGTGAACGTGATCCGCCCCACGCCCACGTTGCCCCAGCCGGGCCCGTGGCCGTCGACGATTTCGAGCCGGGCCTCGCGGCCCTCGAGGCCGGTCGCGTCGATGAGCGCCGGCCGCATCTGGTTGGCGTCGTGACCCGTGACCGACCCTACGGGCTTGCCGTCCACGAGCAGGTTCACGCAGGTCTTGTCGGGATGGTTGCCGCCCCCGATCCAGACGCGGATGAAGCGGCGGGCGAGCGTGAACGGGCGGCTCGTGAGCTTTCCCATCCCTCCGTCCTTGGCCGCGACATCGGCTCCGGGAGCCGTGGCGTGGGAGTTCACGACGCGGGCCGTGTCGCCGCCGACGTCGCCCTGATACGCGGGAATGTCGGCTTTGGCGATCGGCCCCGTTCCGAAGGCGGCTCCTTCGGCGGTCCAGCCCTCGTAGCCGGCCTTCGACCAGTCTTCAAACGCGATGTCGGGCCGCTCGGAGGGGGACGGGGGAACCAGCGACATGGCCAGCAGCGTGGCTTGCCCGCGGCGCGAGACCGCGTTGACGAGGTCCCCGGCGGCGGCTGCCAGGCCACGGGCCGTGGCGTTTTCCAGCCGCGCGGTGAGCGTCGCCTCCACCGGCTCGCTGCCGGTGTTGACCAGCTCATAGTGGAGCACCGTGACCGGCAGGCTCGACTCGTCTGTCTCCAGCGGCGCGAACGGCGAGAATGCCTCGAGCGTCACCTTCACCGGGCAGTCGGGGTCGGCGTAGCGAACGATCCCGATCGGATACTGGCCGAGGAAGGAGACATCGGAGAAGCCGCTGGCGTCGAGCGGCCTCGTCTTCTCGCCCCGCGACGTCTTGACGGTGAGAGTCGCCCCCTGATCCAGCGGCCGGTCCTCGTCGGCATGCAGCGGTTCGACGTAGGCCGACCCCCAGATCGCGTCGATCGCGCGTCCCTGGTAGACGGGCCTCTTGCGGCTCACGCCCACCTGCGTGCGGTTGAAGATGTCCCAGTGCCAGAGCCGGCCGTCGCCGGAGAGGTAGACGGTGCCGCAAAAGAGCCCGCCCACAGGCATGCCGACATGCTCGAGCGCGGGGCCGGTGACCGGCTCGGGGCCACCGCGGGCGAACAACGCCTCGACCCAGGCCGGGTCGAGCTTCTTGTCGGACGGCACGAGCTGCTCGAGCTGGGCGATGGCGAACGGGCCGGCGTAGGTCGGGCCCGATCGGCCTGCCGCCGCGGCGCCGGCGCCGAGCAGGCCGATGAACGTCCTGCGGCTCACGCCACCGCAGGACCCGCCGTCGCAGCAGGACGATCCTGCGGCGGTGTTGTGCTCCGAGGGCATGAGTATGGTTTCCGTTGGGAGGCCCGGGCCACGGTCAGTCGTCTTCGAAAGCCTTCCGCCCGCGCGGGCCTCGCTCCAGCGACTTCCGCAGCCGCGCCTCCTTCTCGGGCGACCAGTAGCCGCACTCGAGCCGGAGGAAGACCGACGTGTAGGGCACGGTCATGTCGGTCTTGAGCACGAGCACCCGGAAGAGTTTTCCGGCTTCGTCGAGATCGCGGATGATCTCCTCATGGGGCCGCTTGTCGACCGGCCGCCCGGCCAGCAGTTTGTCGAGTTCCTCGCGGTACGTGCCCACGCCCGGCGCGTCGTCATCGGCGACGGCCGCGAGCTCGGCGTCGACCAGGGCCACGGCATCGACGTGCTTGGCGGCGTCGACGGCCGCGAGCACGGCCTTCACCGCGGCGAGCTGGTCGCCACCGACGTAGACCGTCTCGATGCCGCCGCCGGTCTGTTCGGGATAGGCCGAGTCGGCGATCACGATCCAGTTGCGATGGCCGAGGCGGGGGAGGGCGGCGGCCAGCGTCTGCTCGACGGAACTCATGGCCGGCTGGCCTGCCCCCGAGGCGGTTGCCTGGTCGGCGGCGCGGCCCGGGTTCACCGATGCAACCACGAGCGCCGCGAGCGTGGCGACCGTGAGTGGAAGTTTCGCGGAGATCATGGTTCGCCCCCCGAAGGACACGGAACGATCGACCCGGGGGAGAATACCGCGGCCGGCGGGAACGCAATTGCGTTGGAGCGCCCAAGGGTTGCCGGTTTGGCCCGGCTCAACCCGCCCGAGCGCCATCCGTCCACCTCGTCCGGGGCCGATAGACTTGGGCAGACGCGGTAGATCGCGAGCTTGTCTTGGCCAAGGGCGTGTTGTCGACAATGACCACCATGACGCAGGCTCGCGGCAGTCAACCGATCACCGTCCTGTTGCCAATCATGGCCCTGGCTTGGCTGGGGTCGGCCGGTGCGCTTTCGCCCGCGGCTGCGGCGGAGGGGAGGCGCGACGTCGCAGGCTCCGCCCCGCGGCCCAACATCCTGTTCTGCATCGCCGACGACTGGGGCTGGCCCGACGCCGCGGCCTACGGCGACCCGGTCGTAAAGACGCCCGGCTTCGACCGCGTGGCCCGCGAAG
>CAXNGP010000158.1:0-5450 GCA_964201845.1 Pirellulales bacterium | reverse complement strand
CTCCCGCCACTCCCCCGGAAACGAGAGTGGCGGCTCGTCGCCGGTGGGCACGTCGGCGAGCACCCAGGCTTCGGCCGAGATGTCCTGCCCGCGCAGCGTGACCTCGAAGGTCTGGCCTGCCAGCGAGGCGAGATCGTAGGCGGCCATCTGCCAGGGTGCGGCCGCCGCGCTCACCATGCCGTCGCGGGCGTAGCTCGCGAACGCGTTGAGACTGCCGGTGGACTTCCGCAGCGGCACGGCCAGCTTGCCATCGACGAGTAATTCGGGGAGAGCGGGTCGGCCGATCACGAGCAGCTCGAGCCGCGAGGCCGGCAGGTCGGCCAGCGACACGTTCGCCCGTCCCGGCCCGGCCGGAGTCACCCCCGACACGACCGACCGGCGCTTCACCAGCGGCCCGACCGGCTCGCCCGGCTCGAGCTCGAGGGCGAGCGTCGCATAGCCCGGCACCATGAGTTCCGCCGCCTCGCCCGCCACCAGCCGATCGGGCAGATCCTGTCGCCACGGATAGACGATTCGGGCCCGCCAGGGAGTGCCGCGCTTGCCGGGAAAGAGCGTGGCATCGTCGAGCGGCACCCGGAGCACAGCCGCGGCCGCCGCCGGGTTGCGGGCCACGAGCGTGCCGGAGGTACCGGCGTCGTCGAACCCGCAGTAGCCGTAGACCTGCCCCTCGTCGGGCCGGCCGCCGACGTAGCACGCATGCGCCAGGCTCGGCCGGCGGGCGTCGGCCCAGCGGTGGACGGCGACGAGCGACGCCCACTCGTGCGGTTGAACCGAGCCCGGCGAGAGATACCACTCCCGCAGGAGCGTGCCGCGGCCGTAGTGCATGAGCACGTGGTCGCACCAGTCGCGGGGCATGTCAGTTGGAAACGACATCTGGCCGGCGGCGTTGCGGATGATCCCGTGGGTCATCACCGCCGAGATCGGGAACCACGGCCGGTCGGCAGGTTCGCCCCACATCCGCCAGAAGTAGGCGTCGCGGTCGGTCGTGGCCTGCGCGCGGCCGGAGAGCTCCGGCCAGTTGGCGTTGAAGCCGTCGTCGCCGGCCAGGAGCCAGACCGTGTCGGCGTGCCCGAGCCACGCCGGCGAATGCCAGGTCCAGTTGGTCGCGTTGACGAAGGCCCCGCCGCCGCGGGCGACGCGGCACAGGTCGAGCATCGCCGCCACCTCGGCCTCGTGGCCATGGCGATCCGTCGGCACCGTGTGCGAGAGGTGGTTGAAGTCGAACTTGAAGTAGCCCACGCGGCACTCATCCATGAGCCGCTCGAGCTGGGCTGCGAGGGCCGCGCGGTACTTTGCGTCGGCCAGCGAGAGGTGGGCGAAGTACCGGCGGAAGTAGGCATTCGGCACGGCCTGGGTGTAGCCCTGCGATGCGAGCCAGCCGACGTCGTTGGTCGTCTGGTCGAGCGACATCCAGAGGCCGAGCGCCGTTCCCTGGCCGCGGAGCGCGGCCCCCAGCGCCGCGAGGTCGGCCATGCCCCGCGGGAACGGCCCCTTGGCCGGCTGCCAAACGCTGCGGCGATCCTGCCAGCCGTTGTCGGGCACCATGGCGTCGAGCCCGACACCGCTCGCGGCCAGCGCCGCGACGAACGCCCGGTGGATTGAGGGCAGCGAATCGCCGGCCACATTCTTGCCCGCCGGGTCGAACCAGTTGTTGTAGTGGGTGTGGGCGCGGGGCACCGGCCGCAGAGCCCGCACGAGAAACCGTTCCGGCGAGACACCGGTGGGGACGGCCGCGAGCGCGACCTCGTGGCTCTCGATCCGCATCACGCCGTCGGGGCCGGCGGCCGCAAGCGGAAAGTGGAGGCAGCGGACGAGCCCGGGCCGCGGATCGGGATCGAGGTCGGCCCGCTCGAAGTCGATGAAGCTGTGGTTGCCGACCTGCTCGAACCGGTGGGCGTAGGCCGCGGGCGTGTTGCCGTCGGTGTGCCGCGTGAGCGTGGAGGGATCCGGCGGCACGAGCAGGAACCGGCCGTCGACCAAGACCGGTTCACCGCGGCCACCCCGGGCGGCGGGCGCGGCGGTCGAAAACCGCTCGACCTCGACGGCGACTGGCGCGGGCTCGCCGGCCGGCAGCGCGAGCACGAGCGACCGCACGAGCATTTTCGGCCCACCGTCGACCAGCGGCCGCGACGCGTGCAGCACCTCGACGCGCTCGGGCGCGCCGGGCGGATAGGCGCGACCGCCGCGGCGGCGGTGGATCACACGGTCGGCGGCGTCGGACACGTCGGCCGGCTTCACCTCGTAGTCGGCGGCCGTCAGGAGCGTGCCGTCGGCCAGGCGAATCCCGAACTCGTCGCTCGCCACGGCCACTTCGCCGGCCGGCCTGCCGTCGGCCGCCGGCTGCACGAGCGCCGTCGTGACGAGGCTGCCGTTCCGCCAATCCAGCCGCCGCCCGACGCCCGGGCCGGCGATCTCCCGCGGCCCGTCGGCGGCTGAAAGCGTCGCCGAGGCCGCGGCCACCAGAAACAGCACGAGGGGCGGGCGTCGCATGCGGGTCTCTCTGGCCGCGAACCGGCCCGGATGGCCGCCCGCGGCCGTCAGGATAGCCGCCGCCGTGGTCGGTCGCTCAGGGAGTGCCCGTGGCCGGGGCGAGTTCGGTGGCGATCGCCGCCGCCTTGTCGGCGAGCGTGGAGTCGGGGCACGCCTTGCCGATGCCCTGGGCCAGCGAGCGGATCTGCCCCTTCAGCGCGCCGGGGATCGTCGCCGCCTGCTCCGCGGTGACCGTCGCGTCGGCGTCGACGCCGAGTTGCTCGCGGACGTAGTCCCGCATCTGTTCGAGCTTCGCCAGTTGCTGGCCGGCCTTCACGGCCGCCTGGAACTGCTTGTCTTTCTTCCACTCGCCGTTGAGCTTTGCGGCCTCGGTGCCGATCGCGCTGCCCTTGAACAAGACCGTGCACCGCTGGACGTTGTCGGCCGCCCGGGCGGGATCCGTCTCCTTGCCCGACCGGGCCTCGTCGAGCAATCGCCGCCCATAGGCCTCGATCTTCTCCACCACGAACTTCGCCTCGTCGGCCGTCTCGGTGTCGCCGCTGCCCATCAGGCCGCGGGCCTTCTTCAGCACGGTGGCAAACTGCCGCTCATCCCGCAGCAGGGCGTTGAGCTCCGGCAGTTTGGCGAGCGTGCGGCCCTCGAGAATCGAGCCGGGTGCCGCCTTGACGGCGGCGACGACGGCCTCCTGCGCACTGAAGGGGGAGCCGCGGTAGATGCACTTGCCGGTGTGGTCGAAGAGCATGCAGTGCGGGATGCCCTGGAAGTCCGTGCCCCCCTCCACGCTCGCGTTCTCGAGGATCGTGAACGTGACGCCGAGCTTCGCCACCTGCGGCTTGAGCTCCGCGGCCGAGCCTCCCTGGGCATGAGCGCCCACCACGACCAGGCCGTGGGGACCGAGCGTTTGGTGAAGCTCCTCGAGCATCGGCATGCTGCGGATGCAGGGAGGGCAGTTGAGCCCCCAGAACTCGAGCAAGACCACGCGGTTGGCGAGCGCGTCGGCCGAGAGCATCGGCCCGGCGACGTGTTCGCCCGGCCGGATTCCGGCGGCCGTGACGTTCATGTTGAACTCCGCCGCCACCAGTGGGCTGCTCAGCAGCGCGGCCACGAGGAGCGGCACACCCCGGACGAGTCGGGGATGGGTGGGCCGCATGGCAGGGAGATCCGGGAGGCGGGAAGGCGGGGCGGAACCCTGGCAAGGCTACCCGACCAGGAGAGGCGAAGCGAGGCGGCTTAGGTGCCGGTGTCGAGGCCCGGAAGCGGTTCGTTGCTGTCGCCGAACGACTCGGTGGCCACGCCCATGCGCTGCGCGAGTGCCAGGTGCAGGTCGCACAGCGGCCGCTCGCCGTCGTGCTTCAGGTGGCGGCCACCGCTGAGCGTGCCCCCGCCGCCGCCGGCGAGCAGGATCGGCAGGTTGTCGGGGCTGTGGGCGTTGCCGTCAGAGATGCTCGACCCGCAGAACAGCATCGTCGCGTCGAGCAGGCTGCCCTCGCCCTCGGGGATCGCGGCCAGCCGTGTCACGAGCCCGGTGAACTGCTCGACGTGCCAGCGGGTGATCCGCTTGTACTGCTCGATCTTGTCTTCCTTGCCCTCGTGGTGGGAGAGCTCGTGGTGGCCGCCGCTGACGCCGTCCAGGAAGGAGAAGTTTCGCCCCGAGACGTCGTTGGCGAACATGAACGAGGCCACCCGCGTGGAGTCGGTGCGGAAGGCGATCTCGATCATGTCGAGCATCAGTGCCACGTGCTCCCGCGGCTCCGCAGGCACGCCGGGCGGCGGCGACTTGCCCAAGCCGCTCGGATCGGGGGGCGGCCGGTCGGCGGCCGAAGCGTGCTCGAGCCGCTGCTCGACGGCCCGCACCGCGTCGAGAAACTCCTCCATCTTGTGGCGGTCGTCCCGCGCCAACTGCCTGCGCACGTCGCGGGCGTCGGCGAGCACGTGGTCGAGGAGGTTGCCGCGCAACTGCCTGCGCCGCGGGTCGGCCGGTCCGCCGCCGCCGAAGATCCGCTCCCAGACGAGCCGCGGATTCAGCTCGCGGGCGACCGGCCGGTTGGCCGACTCCCAGGAGATGTGGCCGCCGTAGAGCCGGGTGAAGCCGACGTTGCTGTCCACGCCCGAGACGACCGGCTCGGTGCTCAGCTCGAGTGACGGCAGCGGCGTCTGGCCCCGCAGCGACTGGGCGATCAGCTGGTCGACCGACACGCCGCCCGAGGAGAGCTCGGCGCCGGTCGTCTTCGTGACCGGCATGCCAGTGAGGAAGTTGGCGGTCTTGGCGTAGTGGCCGTCTCCCCGCCGCGAGTTCTTCTTGTCGAGGCCCGAGATCACGAGCACCCGGTCACGGATCGGCGCCAGCGGCTCCAGCGCGAACGGAAGCGCGAAGTCGGAGCCCGCGGCCTCGGGCACCCAGTGCTTCATCGGGGCGCCGTTGGGGAAGTAGAGGAAGGCGACCCGCCGCGGGGGCGTGGTCGCGGCGGCCGCCCGAGACCGCCCCGGCCACGAGGCGAGCCAGGGCAGCGCGAGGGCCACCCCGGCGCCGCGGAGGAATCCGCGCCGGGAGAGAGCCGCGTCGGGAGGGGAGGGGAGACGCATCGACATGAGCGCGCGGGGTGGGCGGATGGTCGGCTCTCGCGTCACGGACGGGCCGGCTCGACGTCCAGTTTATGGTATCGGTGCCGGAAGGGATGGCTGACCACGATTTCCTCGACCAGCAGGGCCGCCCGGTGGTCGGACTCACCGAGCTTGGTCACCGTCCGATCGACGACGCACTGGTCGAACTCGTCGAGCTCGCGGCCGAGCCCATAGCCGAGCAGTTTCCGGGTGACGTGCTTGACGAACTCGCCACGCCGGTCGAGCAGGCGGCCCTTGAGTTCCTCGGGGCCGTTGAACGCGCCGCCGGGGGGCAGCGATCCGGTGGCATCCACGGGCTGGCCGGCATCCTCGCTCCGCCAGCGGCCGAGGACGTCGTA
>CAXNGP010000157.1:0-5455 GCA_964201845.1 Pirellulales bacterium | reverse complement strand
CACGGTCGTCTGCCTCCAGGAGTTGTTCGCGGGCCAGTATCCCTGCCAGGCCGAGGAGCACGCGAAGTTCGTTGAGGCGGAGATCGTGCCCGGGCCGCTCACGGAGCGGCTCGCCGCGGCGGCCAGGGAGCACGGCGTGGTGCTCGTGGGGAGCGTGTTCGAGCGGCGGGCCCAGGGCCTGTTCCACAACACGGCCGTCGTGTTCGACGCCGACGGCTCGACCGCGGGCGTCTACCGCAAGATGCACATCCCCGACGACCCCCACTACTACGAAAAGTTCTACTTCGCGCCGGGCGACACGGGCTTCATGAGCATTCCCACGAGCCGGCTCGCGGTGGGCCCGCTGGTCTGCTGGGACCAGTGGTATCCCGAGGCGGCCCGGCTCACGGCCATGGCGGGGGCCGAGGTGATCTTCTATCCGACCGCGATCGGCTGGCTCGACGGCGAGGAATCGCTTCACGCCGAGCAGTATGAATCCTGGGACACGATGCTCCGGAGCCATGCCATCGCCAACGGCGTGTTCGTGGCGGCGGTGAACCGCACCGGCCGCGAGGGGCCGCTCGTGTTCTGGGGCGCGAGCGTGGTCTACGCCCCCAACGGCCAGCGGCTGGCCCTTGCCGCGCACGATACGCCGGAGGTGCTCGTCTGCGACTGCGACCTCGGCCGGATCGAGTGGTCGCGGACCCGTTGGCCCTTCTTCCGCGACCGGCGAATCGACGCCTACGGCGGCCTCGTCGACCGCTGGGGAGGCTGAGATGACGCCGCCCGACCCACGGCGCTACCGGCTGCCGGCCGAGTGGGAGCCGCACGCCGCCACCTGGCTTGCCTGGCCGCACCGACGCCGCACCTGGCTGGGGCCGTTCGAGCCGATCCCGCTGGTGTACGAGCAGCTCGCCCGGCTGATCGCGGCGCACGAACCGGTGCGGATCATCGGCTCGCAGTCGCTCCTCGCCGAGCCCAGGGAGCGGCTGGCGGGCGTGGCGAACGTCGAGTTCGTGCCGATTCCGACCAACGACTCGTGGGTCCGCGACACCGGGCCGGTGTTCCTGTTGCGGCGGGGCGAGGCCTCCGCCGATGCGCCGCCGCGGGCCGCCGTGGCCTGGGAGTGGAACGCCTGGGGCGGCAAGTATCCTCCCTGGGACGACGACGGCCGCGTGAGCCGGTCGATCGCGACGCACCTCGGCCTCGAGCCGTTCGTCCCGGGCGTCGTGCTCGAAGGGGGCGCGATCGAGACCGACGGCGCGGGCACGATCCTCGCCAACGAGAAGTGCGTCGTGGACGACCGCCGCAATTCCGGCCTCGACCGGGAGCAGATGGCGGCGGCGCTGCGGCGGTGGCTGTGTGTCGAACAGGTGCTCTGGGTCGGCGGCGACCTGGCCGGCGACGACACCGATGGCCATATCGACCAGCTCGCCCGGTTCGTGGCCCCCGGCCGCGTGCTCGCCGCGCGGCAGCCCGACCGCGGCGACCCCAACCACGCGGCGCTCGCCGCCAACCTCGAGCGGCTCGCCACGCTCCGCGACGCGACGGGCCGGCGGCTGGAGGTGATCCCCATCGACATCCCGGCCCGGTTCGCCTTCGAGGGCACGCAACTGCCGGCCAGCCATCTCAACTTCTACGTCGCCAACGGCCTGGTCGCCGTGCCCGTGTTCGGGTCGCCCACCGACGAGCCGGCCCTGCGATGCCTCGAGCAGTGCTTCCCCGAGCGGCGGGTCGAGCCGGTCGACTGCCGGGCGCTCGTCCGCGGCCGCGGCGCCCTGCACTGCATCACGCGGGACGAGCCGGGTTTTCCCGGCTGATTCCGGGCTTGCCCCGGCCGCGCCGCTTCGCCATCATCCCCGCCCTTCGGCATGCCGCCGGGGAGCGTGGAGGCCGCCGCCATGGAACAGTTCGCGACGATCGTCAAGGGATTCGTCTCGCTCCTGGCCCGTCTGTTGATCGCCGTGATCTTCCTGATGAGCGCGGTGGGCAACAAGATCCCGCAGTTCCAGCAGACGGCCGAATACATGGCCTCGGAAGGCATTCCGAATCCGAAGTTCGCGTTGTTCGGGGCGATCGGCCTGTTGCTGATCGGCGGGCTGTCGGTGATCACGGGGGCCTGGACGCGGATCGGCGCGGCGTTTCTGTTCGTGTTCCTCGGTGCCGCGACCTTCTACTTCCACGACTTCTGGAACGTCGCCGACGCCGCGATGCGACAGGCGCAGACGATCCAGTTCATGAAAAATCTCGCCATCGCCGGAGGCCTGCTGGCGCTGATGGCGTTCGGCGGCGGGCCCTGGAGCGTCGATGGCTGGATCGAGCTCAAGCAGGAGGAAGCGGCCTCGGCGAGTCCCGCCAAGAGCCGGTCCCCGGCGAAGATGCAGCAAGCGGCCTGAGGCGGCTTTCGCGAGCCGGCGAGGCTGTTATCATCTCGGGCGTTTCCCTTCCCTTGGGGGTCCGCCACGATGACTCGCGTACGGCTGTCGGTTCCGGTCTGGAGTTGGGCGGCGTCGGCGGTGTGCGCCGGCCTGGCCTTCGTGGCCGTGGCACCCCCTGCATCCGCCGTGGAGAAACCCATGCCTGCCGAGGCCTCTTCGCCTGCCGCCATCCCCACGGTTCGCGCCTTCGGCAAGCTCCCCGACGGCCGCGAGGCGAGCCTCTACACGCTCGAGGTGCCCGGCGGCTGGAAGGCGACGATCACCGACTACGGCGCGATCCTGACGAGCTTCATCGTGCCTCCGGCCGCGGGCGACCAGGCGGGCAAGCCGGTCGACGTGGTGCTTGGCTTCGACTCGCTGGCCGGCTACCTCGCGGGCCATCCCTACTTCGGCGCGATCTGCGGCCGCTGCTCCAACCGGATCGCCGCCGGCCGCTTCGAACTCGCGGGCAAGACCCACACCCTGGCGACCAACAACGGCGCGAATCATCTCCACGGCGGGGTCGAGGGCTTCGACAAGAAACTCTGGAAGGCCACCCCGCGGGCCACGGCGAAGGGGCCGGCCGTCGAGTTCGAGCTCGTCTCGCCGGATGGCGAAGAGGGCTACCCCGGCACGTTGGTCGCCAAGGCCGTCTACACGCTGACGCCCGCAGGCGAACTGGTCGTGGAGATGTCGGCGACCAGCGACGCCCCGACCGTCGTCAACATGGTGCATCACTCCTACTGGAACCTCGCCGGGCAGGCCTCGGGGACGATCAAGGATCACGAGCTCGCCGTGGAGGCCGACCGCTACCTGCCGGTCGACGACGGTGGGATCCCCACCGGCGCCTGGGCGCCGGTCGAGGGCACGAGCTTCGACTTCCGTCCGGAGCGAGAGCCTTGGGCCCGGTGTGGCGGCGCGATCGAGACCTTGCCGCCGAACGCCCCGCCGGGCACGCCCTGCGGCGTCGATCACGCCTATGTGCTGCGGGGCTGGAAGCCCGACGGCGTGCTCCGCAAGGCGGCGGTGCTCCGCGATCCGAAGAGCGGGCGTGCCCTCGAGATCCACACCGACCAGCCGAGCATCCAGGTCTACATGGGCAACTTCCTCGACGGCTCCCTCACGGGAAAGGGGGGCGCGGTCTATCCCCCCAACGCCGCGATCTGCCTGGAGACGCAGAAGTTTCCCGACTCCATCCACCACGCCGACTGGCCGAGCGTGCGGCTCGAGCCCGGCCAGACGTACCGGCACGTGATGGTGCACCGGTTCACGCGGTAGCGGCCGGCAGCGCCGGTCGCGGCGTCAGCGCCGGATCCGTTTGACGCCCAAGGCGGCGAACACGTCGGAGCGGCTCTGGACCTGCGGTTGTGGCGCGGCGTCGGCGAACCCGAGCATCCGGATGACGTCGGCCGTCCGGCGGCGGGCCGGCACCTCCCCGAAGGTGAGGGCCAGCTGGTAGTCGCCGATGGAGCCGTCGCGGGCCCCCCGGCCCGTCCGCGCGTCGTAACGCGAGTTGCGATACCCGGAGACGCCGACGTAGAAGACACCCGCCTTCTGCGGGCGGAGGAAGAGCCGGCTGTCGAACTCGCCGCCGAAGTCATCGTTGAACTTCCGCTGCACGCCGCGGGCGTCGAACACCCGCACGAAGCTGTCGAGCGTGGAGCCGTCGGGCAGGCTCCGGGCGTCGATGTCGATCACGAGCGTCTGGCCGGCCTCGACGCGAACCTGATACATGTCCACGTCCCGGCGGCCGAAGCCGCCGTCGCCGATGATCCCGGAGAGCCGCACCTCACCCGGGGTGGTCGCGACCGGCATCGCGGCGGCGATCACCTGGCCCACGTCCGGGATCACGGGGGGCGGCTCGGTCACGGGCGGTTCGGTGACGGGCGGCTCGGTCACGGGCGGTTCGGTGACGGGCGGCTCGGTGACGGGCGGTTCCGTCACGGGCGGCTCGGTGACGGGCGGGGTGCCGGGATCGACGGGGGTCACCCGCAGGATCGCCGCCACGGCGGCCGCCGCGTTCACCAGGCCGCCGGTCGTCATCCGCCCCGCGAGGGCGGCGACGGGCGTGGTCGTGGAGAGGATCGCGGTGCGAATCTCCGCTCCCGTGGCCGCCGGGTTGGCGGCAGCCAACAGGCCCACGATGCCCGCGACGTGCGGCGTGGCCATCGAAGTGCCGCTGTAGCTGCCATAGCGGTTGCCCGGCAGCGTCGAGGTGATGCTGCCGCCGGGAGCGGCCAGGTCCACGCTCGTGGCACCGAAGTTCGAGAAGCTCGCCAGCCGGTTCGACCGGTCGATGGCCGCGACGGAGATCACGGCATCGTCGACGTAGTTCGAGGGGTACTGGGGCGTGACGTCGTTGTCGGTGCCGTCGTTCCCCGCCGCCGCCACGAACAGGATGCCGGCCCGGCCCCCGGCTGCGATCGCATCGCTGAGCGAGGCCGAGAACCCGCCGCCCCCCCAGCTGTTGTTGGTGGCGACCACGTTGACGCCGAAGTCGCGCCTCATCCGGGTGGCGTAGTTGATCGCGCCGATCGCCCCACTCGTCGAGCCGCTGCCGGTGCCCGACAGGAACTTGAGGCCCATGATCGACACCTGCCAGTTCACCCCGACCACGCCGGTGCCGTTGCCACCCACGGCGCCGATCGTGCCGGAGACGTGCGTGCCGTGGCCGTTGTCGTCCATCGGGTCGGCGTCGCGGTTGGCGAAGTCCCAGCCGAACACGTCGTCGGCGAAGCCGTTGCCGTCGTTGTCGAGGCCGTCGCCGGCGATCTCCCCCGGGTTTCGCCAGGCGTTGGCCGCCAGGTCGCGGTGGGTGTAGTCGACGCCGGTGTCGATCACGGCGATCACGACGCTGCGGGACCCGGTGGTGGTGTCCCAAGCCTCGGGGGCGTCGATGTCGGCGTCGGCGACGCCGCCCGACTGTCCGGTGTTGTGCAGGCCCCAGAGCGAACCGAACGAGGGGTCGTTGGGGATCGCCGCCGGCGCGATCACGAAGTCTGGCTCCACGTACGACACGAGCGGGGAGCCAGCCGCCCAACCGGCCACATCGGCCACGC
>CAXNGP010000156.1:0-5459 GCA_964201845.1 Pirellulales bacterium | reverse complement strand
GGGCGTCTCCAAGCGGATGTCGGTGCGGTTCGAGACGGCCGCCGTCGCCCGCTCCAGCCGGGCGGCCTGACCGGGACCGCCCTTCGCCAGCGGGCCGCCGGAGAAGGGGCCGCCGTTCCGCCCCCCCCCAGACAACCGCTGAGCGCGGTTTTTCCGCTTCCTTCGGTGCGTCCCCGAAGAACGGCTCAAGTCGCACGACACGATCTTTCGATCTACAGGGGTGGATGGTCACGTCACGGACGTGTCCGGGAGCGATCCTGGAGACGCGGCGACGTGACGCAGGGGGGGAATCCTGCGAGTCCAAGGCCGATCCTGGTCATCGCCCGTTCCGGGCGGCGGCCGGCTTCAGGCCCTTCTCACACCCCCTCTGCGCCCCCGGACCATCCGGCGTGGGGCACGACGGTGCGGCGTTTCCCACGCGGCTCGAGCGATTCGCACCACAGGGGGGCCGTGTCCCGCAGGTCTTGCACCGGCGGACTGGCCATGTCGATCTCGGACACGAAAGATCCAATCATGGAGTCCACGCGATGAAGGTTTTCACGACAGGCCAGGTCGCCAAGATCTGTAAAGTTGCTCCCCGCACGGTGAGCAAATGGTTCGACTCCGGCCGGCTCAAGGGCTACCGCATCCCGGGCAGCCAAGATCGCCGCATCCCGCGGGAGTATTTGATCAAATTCCTCAAGGAGCACGGCATGCCGCTGGGCGACCTCGAGGACGAAGCGATGGCGAAGGTGCTGCTCGTCGGCCAGGACCAGGTCCTGATCGAGAACGTGAAGCGGCATCTCCCCGTCGAGAAGTCTTTCAAAATCCAGGTTGCGGCCAGCGGCTTCGAGGCCGGCATCCAAGCCGAGAGCTTTCACCCCGATTGCATCGTGGTGGACTACTCGATCGGCCGGATCGACGCCCAGCAGATCTGCCAGAACCTGAAGCGGAATCCCGAGTACGCCGACACGATCGTGATCGCCCTGCTGCCCGACGACGGGTCGCAGATCACGGTCGACCGCAACCACGTCAACGAGAGCTTCAAGAAGCCGTTCGACGTGGCCCTGCTGGCCGAGCGGCTCCGCACGCTGATCGGCGCCAAGAAGGAGCTGGTCTGAGGCCGCGTTCCCCGGCGGCCCAAGGCCGGCGGAACGGGTCTCGACCCAACGCACCGGCGACTCCATGACCACGGCCCGGCGCACCCTTCGGGGCGCGCCGGGCCGTCGCGTTGGCCCCGCGGGCTGGTATCATCCGCCCCATGAGCGACACGAACGCGGCCGACATCCGGATGATCGACGTCGGCGGCAAGGCGGTGACGCTGCGGACGGCGCGGGCTTCCGCGCGGCTGGTGGCGCGGCCCGAGACGCTCGCCCGAATCCGGACCGGCGGCCTGGAGAAGGGGGATGCCCTGGCCGCTGCCCGCCTGGCCGGGATCATGGCCGCCAAGCGGACGAGTGAGCTCGTGCCCCTCTGCCATCCCCTGCCGCTCGACGCGGTCGAGGTGGCGATCGACTGCACGGCCGCCGACCACGTCGCGATCCAGGCCACCGTCCGGGCCACGGCCCGCACGGGGGTGGAGATGGAGGCGCTCGTCGCGGCGACGGCTGCGGCCCTCACGATCTACGACATGGCCAAGTCGATCGATCCCGGAATGGAACTGGCCCAGGTCCGCCTCGAGGCGAAGACCGGGGGCGTGCGGGGCGACTATCAGCGGTCGGCGCCCGGCGGCGACTGAGCCAGGATCGGCTCCAACTCGTCGACGAAGTCGCGGACGTCCTTGAACTCGCGATACACGCTGGCGAACCGCACGTAGGCCACCTGGTCGAGCCCCCTGAGCAGCTCCATGATCCGCTCGCCGATCACCTGGCTGGGCACCTCGCTCTCGTAGGTGCCGTACAGCTCGGCCTCGACCGCGGCCACCGCCTGCTCGATGTCGTCTTCGGTGACGGGCCGCTTCCAGCAGGCCTTGGCCAGGCCCCGCTTGATCTTGTCGCGGTCGAAGGGATCACGGATGCCCCCCTTCTTGACCACCGTCAGCAACTGTCGTTCGATCCGCTCGTAAGTCGTGAACCGGCGCCGGCAGGCCAGGCACTCACGGCGGCGGCGGATCGAGCCACCGTCCTCGCCCGCTCGGGAGTCGATCACCCGGTCGTTGTCGGCTCGGCAGAAGGGGCAGCGCATCGGATCGGCCTCGGAGTGCCGTCGGAATGTAGAGGCCCGGCCGCCGAACCGGCAAGCCGGCGATCCGGCCACCACCGGGCTTCACGCCTCCGGCCCGCCAAGCGAGTCGAACTCGCCGTCGCCGTCGGGATCATCTGCCGCGTCGACCGGGTCGGTCGCGACCGGGCCAGAGCCGCCGGCGGGGTGGGCCGCGCGGGCGAGCTTCCAGTCGCGGCGTTGCCGGGAACTCGGGATCTTCATCGCCTTGCGATACTTCGTGACCGTCCGCCGCGCCACCTTGATGCCCCGCTTGCCCAGCTCGTCGACGAGCTCGTCGTCACTGTAGGGAGAATCCTTGGCCTCGCCGTCGACGATCTCCTGGAGTTTCAGCCGGACGGTGTCCCAGGCCACCTCGTCGCCATCGGCGCTGGTCGTGCCGCCGACGAAGAACTTCCGCAGCGGATGGAGCCCACGCGGGGTCTGCAGCCACTTGTCGTCGACCGCCCGACTGACCGTGGTGACGTGCATCCCGATCCGGTCGGCGATCTGCTGCATCTTGAGCGGCTCGAGCGACTCGGGCCCTTCGATCAGGAACCGCGTCTGGTGGTCGACGATCGCCTGGGCCGTCTTGAGCAGCGTGCTGCGCCGCTGCTCGATGGCGTCGATAAGCCACTGGGCCGAGTTGATCTTTCGCTTGATGTACTCGCGGGTCGCCGGGTCGGTGTCAGGCGAGAGGAGCATCTCGCGGTAGGTCGGGCTGATCCGCAGCGCCGGCAGGTCGATCTCCTCGAGCCGACACTTCCAGCTGCCGTCGGGCTGCGGGTCGACGTACACGTCGGGCTTCACCGGCACCACGATCGGCGTCGAGAAGACCGCACCCGGCTTGGGCCGCAGCGCGTGGAGCTGGTCGCGGAGGGCCTCGATCTCCTCGAGCGAGAGCCCCATTTTCCGTTCGATCAGCGGCAGACGGTTGCCCCCGAGATCCTCCAGATGCTCGGCCACGAGCCGGCGGAGCTGCCGGGCATTCGGCATGTCGTGGCGGATCTGCAGCAGCAGGCATTCCCGCAGATCGCGGGCGGCGATCCCGGGCGGGTCGAGCCCCTGCACGACCTTCAGCGCCCGCTCGAGCTGCTCGATCTGGTCGCCCGGGCCGTCGGGGTCGACGAGCTCGCCGAGCGGCATCGACAGATAACCGTTGGCATCGAGGTTGTAGATGATCTTGTCGGCCGCCTGCCGGACCGGCTCGGTGAGCTCCTCGCTGGCGAGTTGGGCGTGGAGGTGGTCGCAGAGCGTCTCGGGCCGCTCCTGCATGTTGGCCATCAGGTCGAGATACCGATCGCCGGCCTGATCGATCTGGGCCGCGGACGGCCGGCTCCGGTCGTCGTCGCTGTCGGGGTACTCGGCCGACCAGTCATACGACCGCTCGAAGTCGGCCTGATTGGCATGCTCGTGGTCGACGACCAGCGGGGTTTCGTCGACCGTCTTGGAGGAGACCGCCGGCTGCGTGGCCGGGTCGGTCTCGGCTGGCTCCGTGGCCGGCCCCTCGTCCTGGCCCGCCTCGTCGACCTCGAGCGTCTCGTTGTTCTGGATTTCCTGCTCGATCCTCTCCTCGAGCGCCATCACGGGGAGCTGCAGGATCTCCATCGACTGGATCATGCGGGGCGCAAGCACTTGCTTTTGCGCCAACCGCATTTCCTGGCCGAACGACATCCGCATGGCTGTCACGCTCCAAAATCCCTGGGGCTGCCGTGGCCGCCCCTTCCTGTAGGATACCTCAGGTCGGCGGCCCGGCGGTCGTCCGGTGAGAATTGCGTGAGCCTGGGATCGCGCAGGTCGGCCGTCAGTCGGCCCACCGGCGCCGGCCCGCGATCGCATCGGCGAGCATCTCGCGATTGGCCTGCTCGAGCGAGGCTCCCACGGTGAGTCCGCGCGCCAACCGTGTGATCTCCACGGGCAGACCGGCCAACCGCTCCGTGACGAGCAGCGCGGTGGCATCACCCTCCACATTGGGCGTCGTTCCGAGAATCACCTCGCGAAACGCTCCGCCGCGCACGCGGGCCTCCAGGGCGTCGAGCGTGAGCCGCTCCGGCCCCTTGCCCTCCAGGGGCACGAGCCGCCCCTGCAACACATGATAAACGCCTCGGTAGGCTCCCGCCTGCTCGAGCGCCAGCAGATCGCGGACGTGCTCCACCACGCAGAGCAGCCCGCGGTCGCGTCTGGGATCGCGGCAGATCTCGCACTCCTCGGCTTCGGCCAGATTGCCGCAGGTGCCGCAGGGGCGGAGGTTTTCCTTCACGGCCCGGATCGCAGCCGCAAACTCGAGGGCCGGCTCGCGGGGCATCATCAAGACGTGGTAGGCCAGTCGCTCGGCCGTCCGCCGGCCGATCCCGGGCAGATCGGCGAAGGCGGCCACCAGCCTGGCCACCGCCCCTTGGTGATCCGGCCGCCGCGACTCGGGGTGTTTGTCAGCCATCATTTCCCTCGGCTTCCTCGTCGGTCGGCCCCGGCTCGTCACCAGCCGCGGCCTTGGGGCCTTCAGCCCCGGCCACCGCGACGGCAGCCGGCTCCGCCGGCCGTGATCGCAGCGGCTCCACCTTGCGGATCGCGGCGTCGAACAGGCCGCGGGCGTGGGCCACGAGCGGGTGTTCGGTGGCGGCTCGCATCAGCGCCGCCTGCGAGGCCACCGCGGGCTGCGGCGGCCGTTCGGACTCCGCACCGGCCGGTCGCGGCGGCGCGAGCAGAATCGTGTAGCGGAGCGCGCGGCCCGCCTGCGACTCGAGCCCGGCCGCGATCGTCGCGACCGAGTCGGGCCGGCGCAGAAACGACGCCGCCGTGGCGGCTTCGGCCGGCAGCGTGACCTCGAGCAGGTCGTCGCGCCAGGCGGCGGCGGTGGCCGTGGCGGCGAAGTCGGCCACCAGGCCCTCGAGCGGCTCCGTCACGCGCCGCCAGACGGCAAGCGGGTCGGCGGGCAGCGCGGGCAAGGGAGCTTTGGCGGTGACGCCGACGGCGGCGCCGACGGTGGCGACCGGGACCGTCGGCGGCGCCGTGCCCACGGCGGCGGCCGGCGGAGCCACCGGGTCGCGGACCGGCTCCACGACGGCCTCGGGGGCCGAGGCCGCGGGTGGGTCAGGCGTCAGGTCGGCCGTTTTTTTTTCGCGCTGCGGCGCGGGAGCCGGCGCCGTCCTCGGCGGAACGGCCGGCGCCGCCTGAGCGGCCGGGCGGGGAGCGGCCGGGCCTGCCGCGGCCACGCGGTCGACCGCGGCGGCGAGGCTCTCGAGATCCTCGAGCGTCGCCAATCGCACCACGGCCATTTCCGC
>CAXNGP010000155.1:0-5478 GCA_964201845.1 Pirellulales bacterium | reverse complement strand
GGATCCGCGCGGGGGCCACCGTCACCAGCCGCAGGGCCTCCTCGGGCGTGGCGGCCGCGGACGCTCCGGCGTGCGCCTTGAGATACTGTGCCATCTCGCAGAACAGCGACGTCGTCGGCGACGCGCCCACGTCGGTGCAGAGGGCGAGCGGGATGCCGGCGCTCCGCACGACGTCGAGCGGCATCACGCCCGAGCCGAGCAGCGTGTTCGACACGGGGCAGTGTGCGATCGCGGACGCCGTGGCGGCGATCTGCTCGATCTCCTCGGGTCGGACGTGGATGCAATGAGCCAGGATCGGCTCACAGTCGAGCAGGCCGTCGCGCCGGTAGACGTCGGTGTAGCTCGCCGCGTCGGGATAGAGCACCTCCTCGATCAGCGCCTTCTCGGCCCGCTGCTCGTCGAGGTGCGTCTGCATCCGCAGGCCATGCTTCCGGGCGAGGGCCACGCCCTGCCGTCGCAGCGGCGTGTCGACGCTCACCGCGAACCGGTCGGTGACGATCAGCCGGCGGCCGAAGTCGGCGGCCAGGGCGGCGATGTCGTCGGCCAGCCACGGCTCGTCGGTGCGGAGATAGCCGGGGCAGCGGCCGTTCATGAGCACCAGGCCCACGCTCCAGGTCTCGGGCAGCTGCTCGAGCGCGATCCGCGTGGCCCGGGCGTGGACGGTCATGTAGGCGGCGCCGCCGACCACGCCGTTGGCGAGCGTGTCGGCCGCGAAGGCGGCGACCACGTGCCGCGCGTGGGCCGGCCCCTCGCACCGGCCCTCGGCCGGAAACACGTTCCGCTCGAGGCTCGCCAGCAGCCGGCCACCGGGCGGATCGGCCCCGATGTGCTCGGTGAACCGCCCGCGGATCGGATGCTGCGGGATGTGGATGTGGGCGTCGAGCAGCGGCGGCAGGATGAGCCCCACGCTCCGCGGCACCCCGGCGGCCTCGAGGGCGAACCGCGGTGCAAGCTCGTCCCACGCTCCGGCCGCCACGATCCGCCCGCGTTCATCCCCCACCAGCAGGCCGTCGGGCCAGTAGGCCACGCCCCCTTCGGGCAGCGGGTTGAGTACCGGACCGCGGATCGGATGCAGGCCTCGGATCATCGACGCCTTCCGGTACGCAGAGCGGGCTCCGGCGTGACCGAGCACCCCAATCGAGCACTCTAGGATAGGTCGGCCAGCGGCCCTGCGGCAAGCAGCGGACGGGCGCCGGGCGGCCGTTGCTCCGCATGCCGGGCGGAAGGCTGGGCCACGCGAGCGGCCGGCACTCCAAGACCTCCAACTGTCCACCCGGCGATAGTCCGCTGGACCGCGTCCTGCGGGCCGCGGCTGCGACCGTCCTCGATTCGTCGTGCATCGCTCCCCGGAGATGCCATACCGTTTCTCGGGCAAGCATGACGGCGCGTGCCGCGAATCCGCTTCAGGGACGAACTCCTGCGTCGCTCGCCACGACGCGATCGACGGAGGGCGACCGGAGGCGTGACTCCCATGACCCGGCAGCGACGAACCGGGCGGACCCGCCCCGCCCTCCGGCTTGGATGCGAATCACTCGAGTCGCGGCAGATGCTCGCGGGCGACCCGCCCGCCGCCGTTGAGGCGATCACCTGGCAGGGACTGCAGTAGGACGTTCGGCCCGGGTTCTGGAACGGCCGGTTCGAGTCGGCGACGCCCTACGGCAGCGTGGCCCTGCCTCCCGAGTTGCTGCCCTTGCCCACCTGGACGACGACCTCGCTCGGGGACGGTTTTTTCACGCTTTTCGCCCCGGATGCGGCTTCCCAGCTGGTCCTCGACTGGGCCGCCCAGACGCCCGGCGTGCTGGCGATCGAGCCCGACTTCATCATCGAGGCTCCGTTCGGCACCGCCACCGTCGCGGCCGGTGTCTCGCCCGCCACGACCGTCGATCCCGAGACCGTCCCCAACGATCCCGGCTTCGCGCTCCAATGGGCGCCCCCGATCATCCAGGGCACGACGGCCTGGAGCGTCGGCACCGGCGTGCGCAGCGTGATCGTGGCGGTGCTCGACTCGGGCATCGACCTCTCGCATCCCGACCTCGCCGGCAACGTCTGGCGGAATCCGCGGGAGCTGCCCGACAACGGCATCGATGATGACGGCAACGGGTTCATCGACGACGTCACCGGCTGGAACTTTATCGCCGACACCAAGGACGTGCAGGACCGGTTCGGGCACGGCACGCACGTCTCCGGCATCATCGGCGCGGTCGGCAACAACGGCGTCGGCATCACGGGCATCAACTGGCTGGTGTCGCTGATGCCGCTGAAGATCATTTCCGACACCGGCACGGGCACGGTGTCGGCCGCCCTCGCCGCCTTGGGCTACGTCGCGATGATGCGGCGGGATTTCGAGACCAACATCGTGGTCACGAATAATTCCTGGGGGACCAGCGGCGGGCTGTCGGTGGTGATGCGGGACGCGATCGTGTCCCTGAACGACCTGGGCGTCGGGTTCGTGGCCGCCGCCGGCAACAACGCCTCGAACAACGACGTCATCCCGCGGTATCCGAGCAGCTACGACGTGCCCAACGTGATCTCGGTCGCCGCCAGCACCCCGACGGATGACCTGGCGGGCTTCTCGAACTACGGCGCGACCTCAGTCGACCTGGGTGCTCCGGGCAGCAGCATCTACTCGACGCTCGAGAACGGCGGCTACGGCTACCTCTCGGGCACCTCGATGGCCGCTCCCCAGGTCGCCGGCGCCTATGGCCTGATCGCGGCGGCCAAGAACGACCTGTCGGTCGCCGAAATCCGGTCCGCGATCCTGGGATCCACCGACACCGTCGCCGACCTGGTCGGCCGGACGGTCACCGGCGGCCGGCTCAACATCGCCTCGGCGATGAAGTCGCTCGGCCTGAACCCCGTGACGCCCCCGCCCCCTCCCCCGCCTCCGCCCCCCTTGCCCGCCCCCGAGCCCTTCGCAGACGACTTCAATCAGCCCGACGCGGCGACGCTCTCCAGCTACTGGTCCACCCGCATCGGCGCCATCGGCCTCGAGAACGGGCAGGCCGTGTCCCGGTCCACGGGGGTCTCCATCGCCACGCTCAACGGCGTGAGCGTCCTCGACTCTGCCAGCCAGGCGTTCATCGACCTGGGCACCGGCACGAGCGTGGGCCTGATCGCCCGATATTCAGGCAGCGGCGACACCAACATGTACGCCGCGTCGGTCACGCCCGCCGGCACGGGCTTCGCGGGCCGGATCTGGCGGAACGTGGCCGGCACGTGGCGAAGCCTCACCGAAGGGATCGTGACCGCCAGCTCGGGCGTCTTGCGGTTCGAGGTCGCCGGCTCGTCGCTCACGCTCCTGTTCAACGGGATCCGCGTGGCCGGGGCCTTCGACACGGCGATCACCAGCCCCGGCGGGGTGGGCATTCGGATGACGCTCGCGGGAGGCTCCTGCGACAACTATTCTCAGGCCACGCTCACGCCCCCGACCCCGACCGCCGTCAGCTCGCCCTTCTCCGACACCTTCAGCGGCTCCGACAGCCCGTACCTGCCCGGCTCGTGGACGAAGCGATTCGGCAATCTCGCGGTGGCGAGCAACGTGGTCGTGTCGCGGATCGGCGGCGTGTCGCTGATGGCGCTCAACGGCGTGGCGACGCGGGATTCGTCCGCGCAGGCGTTCGTCAACGTGGTGACCGGCCAGGCGGTCTGCCTCGTCGCCCGGTACACCGGCACGGGCGATTCCCGGATGTATTCCGCGGCGCTCGTGCGGTCCGGCACCGGCTATGCCGGCAAGATCTGGCTCAACCGGGGGCTCGGCTGGGTGCTGCTCGCCTCGGGCCCCGCCGTCGGCGGCTCCGGAACCCTCCGGTTCGACGCGGTGGGCACGGCGCTGACGCTGTTTCTCAACGGCAGGAAGATCGCCGCGACGTCGAACCGGGCGCTCACGGCCGCGGGCGCCGTGGGCATCCGCTTCGCCGGTGCCGGGAGCGTGGCGGACAACTATCTGGTGACCGCGTTGACGCCTCCCGTACCCACCCCGGCGACGTCTCCCTTCTCCGACAACTTCATCCAGCCCAACAGTCCCTATCTTTCCGGATCCTGGGAGCAGCCCTTCGGGAACGCGTCGGTCTCCGACGACGCCGTGGTCTCGCGGTTCGACGGCGCCTCGATCGCGAGGCTGTACGGCGTGTCGGTGAGGGACTCGCGCACCCAGGCCGTGGTGAACATCAGCGATGGCCGCCTGGCCGGGCTCGTCGCCCGGTATCGCGGCAGTCTCGACCGCTGCATGTACCTCGGCGGGCTCATGCGGGACGCCACCGGCTACCACGCCGGCATCTGGCTCAACGACGGCTGCCGCTGGTCGGCCCTGGCCACCGTCCGGGTGCCCGGTGGCTCCGGCCGGATCCGGTTCGACGTCATCGGCACGTCGCTGTCGCTGTATCTCAACGGCACCCGGATCCTCGCCGTCCGCGACACCACGCTCTGCCGGGCCGGGGCGGTCGGGCTGCGGCTGGTGGGCGACGGCAGCACCGTCGAGAGCTTCACATACGAGCAACGCTAGTGGGCCTCGTCCCGGTCAGATGGTCGCCGTAGGGCCGCCGGCCCAGGACCTGTCCGCGGCACCCGCCGCCATCCATACTTGCGGCCCAGCCCGGGCGGCCCCGGCACCCCCGCCCTCTCCCTTCCCGCTCGAGCCAGTCCCGTGGCGACACCGCAGGCTGCGGACGACAGACCGCTCTTCGAACTCGACGGCGTGGGCTTCGCCCGCTCGGGCCGCGACATCCTGGCCCGCGTCGACTGGCGGATCGCCCCGGGTGAGCGCTGGGCGGTGCTCGGCCCCAACGGCTGCGGCAAGTCGACGCTGCTGAAGCTCGCCATCGGCATGCTCTGGCCGACAGCGGGCACGATCCGACGCCAGGGCGAGGAATTCATCGATCTCCCCTCGTTCTGGAGCCGGATCGGCTGGATCACCGACACCATCGCCGGCCAGATTCCCGCCGCCGAGCCCGCCCGCGACACCGTGCTCTCGGGCAAGTTCGGCCAGCTGGGGCTGAAGCTCTTCCCCGGCATGTCGCTCTCCGCCGCCGACCACGCCGCCGCCATCGGCACGCTCGAGCGGCTCGGCTGCGGCCCGCTCGCCGACCGGCCGTTCGGGGTGCTCTCGCAGGGAGAACGCCGCAAGGTGCTGGTCGCTCGCGCGCTCCTCGCCGATCCACTCTGCCTCGTGCTCGACGAGCCGTGCGACGGCATGGATCCCGGCGCCCGCGAGCGGTTCCTCGCCTGGCTCGGCGGCTGCCTGCGGCAGGCAGCCGGGCCCGCCACGATCCTCGTGACGCACCACATGGAGGAGATCCTGCCCGAGTTCACGCACACGCTCCTCCTGCGGCAGGGACGGGTGCTCGCCCGTGGCCGCACCGCCGACGTGCTCGCGCGGGAGACGCTCGAGTCGCTCTACGACGCGACGCTCGAGCGGCTGGAGCGGTCGGGCGGTCGCGTCTGGCCGATCTGGAGCGGCGGCTGAACGCCGGCGGCCACGCC
>CAXNGP010000154.1:0-5569 GCA_964201845.1 Pirellulales bacterium | reverse complement strand
GACGGCCATGGCGGTGCGGATGGGGTTGGAGATCGTGCGGGCGACGACGAGGGCCGCGAGCGTCACGCCCAGGATCGTGGCCAGCGAGAGGCCGATGATCGCCAGCCGCTGGAAGCGGATCAGGGCGTAGGCCTCGGCCGCGTCCTGCTTGACGAGCAGGCCCCAGCGAAAGCTCGGCAGGTAGCACCACGCCCCCACACCCTCGACGCCCCGGTAGTCCACGAGCGGTCCGTAGCCCCGGGTGCCCTCGGCCGCCTGCTGGATCGCGGTCCCCTGTCCGCTGCCCAGCGGGAGCCGAAGCCGGAAGGCGGCATCGTCGGCGTGCCGCAGGGGAGTGGTCACGAGAATCGCTTCGCCGTCGAGTTGGGCCGCCACGATCTCGCCCGTCTCCCCGAGCCCGCTGAAGTCCGAAAGCGTCCGCCAGACGCGCTCGGGCTCGAGGCCGAGCGCGAGGACGCCCGCGAGTCGCCCCTGATCGAGGATCGGGCAGGTGACGAAGGCCAGGGGCGGGCCCGTCGGGCCGTACCGCTCGAATGCCCCCAGGTCCGACTGGAGGAGCGTCTTGGCCCGATCGAAGCCGGCCGCGAGTTCCGAGTCGGCGAGCAGCCCGGTCGCCAGCGACGCGCCGACGGGAATCGCGGGGTCGAGCGAAAAGAGCACCCGGCCGGACGGGTCGATCAGCAGCAGTTGCTCGTAGTGGAAGGACTTGGCGGCGTAGGTGAGGTAGTCGCTCTGGTCGGCGGCTGCGGTCGCGGGGCTGCCGGCGGGCACCGCGGCGAGGTCGCGGACGGCCCGCACGATCGACGGGCCGCGGGCCAAAGCCGCGCCGTCCCGCACCCGTTCCGCGGCGTAGGCCTCCAGTTCACCCGCCTTGCCGGCCGCGGTCTGGACGAGCGTGTCGCGGACCGCCCGCTCCAGCGCGGACGTCGCGATCCGGGCGGTGATCGCCGTCAAGATCGCGCAGGGGATCAGCGCGATGACCAGAAACCAGAACAGCAGGCGTCCGGCGATCGAGCGGCGGATGCCCGCCTGCGAGGCGTCGTTCATGGGCTGCCTCCCGGCCGGGTCGTCGGCCCGGGGTTCGCCCAGGCGCCGCCCCAGCCCCGGGCGAGGTCGGCGACGAACTGCTCCCAGTCGGAACGCGAACGGGAGATCGGAAAGGGCATCGGGCGGACGGGCGTGCGGCTGCTCCAGACCACGTCCACCTGGCCGTCGGCCCGGATCCGGCCGATGAACACCGGCCGCCACGTGTGCTGCGTCTCAGGATCGACGGCGATGATCCCCTCGGGCGCGTCGAGGCTCTGGTGGCGAATCGCCGGCCGCACCAGCGCCACGTCGGCCGTCTCGGCCTCGCGGACCGCCTGGGCCCAGAGCTGCACGCTGTTGTACGCCGCCACCAACGGGTCGCTGGTCGAGCGATCGGCGCCGTAACGCTGCTGGAAGGCGCGGACGAAGCGACTGTTTTCGGGGCGGTCGAGGCTCTGGAAGTAGTTCCAGGCCGCGTACTGTCCCGCCAGGTCGCCGGCCGCACCGTCCTGGAGCTCGGTCTCTCCGACGGCGAAGGTGACCAGCGGCGTCGTGGCCGGCTCGAGGCCCGCGGCGCGGATGGCCCGCGCGAAGGGCAGGGCGTTGGCACCGGTGACGCTGCTCAGGACCACGTCGGGTTTGGCGGCCACGATCCGCCGGGCCAGGTCGTCGCAGCTCGTCGCGGGGAAGGGGATGTAGGCCTCGCCGGCCAGTTCCGCGCCCAGGCTGGCGAGCTGATCCTTGACGATCTCATGGACGCAGTGCGACCAGACGGAGTCGGTGCCGACGAGGAAGAATCGCCGCGTGCCGAGCGTCTCGTGGCACCACTGCACGGCCGGGATGATCTGCTGGTTCGGGGCGGCCCCGGTGTAGACGATGTTGGGCGACTGCTCGAGCCCCTCGTAGGCCATGGGGTAGACGAGCAGATGATCGTTCGCCTCCACCACCGGCAGCACGGCCTTGCGGCTGGCGCTGGTCAGGCAGCCGAAGATCACCGCGACCCGCTCCTCGCGGATCAGCCGCTCGGCCTGGCGGGCGAAGGTCGGCCAATCCGAAGCCCCGTCGGCGACCACCCAGCGGACCGGCCTGCCGAGCAGGCCGCCGGACCGGTTGATCTCCTCGAGGGCCAGGACCTCGGCGTCGATCATCGCCTGCTCGCTCGGGGCCATCGGCCCGGTCCGGGAGTGGAGGATCCCGACCACGATCGGCCGGCGATCGACGAGCAACCGGTCGACGAGCAGCCACGCACCGGCTCCGAGGGCCAGCAGTGCCGGCAGCACTAGCCAGCCGGGCCACCGGCGCGGAGCGGACACGACCGCCGGTCGCGGGAGAGGATCGCTGGGGGCGGGCGTGGGCATGGGCGGTCCGACCGGACGGCATACGCAGGGCAGCCCGCGCGGGCCGCTCCTGCTGCAATCTTTGTCCATCTTTCCCGACCGGGCGAACGGGAGGGCTGAAAGCGGCGAAAAAGCGTTTGCTCGGGGGGGAAAGAGCCGGTTCGATCCCGCGCCAGCCCGCGTGAGGCATACGTTCGGCACAACCGGATGGGTCGGCCCGGCCCTGCCGGCTGCTGGCATTTCCGCGTCCGACCCGGTACTCTTTCATAGGACTGGAGGGGCGCGACCACAGGGGTGGTCGGCGAAATCCCTCCGGCACCGCCACGCGCCACCGGATCACCACGCCCATCGCGGCCTCCCCGGAGCAGAAACGGATGAATCCGATTGCTGAGCAGCGTGGGCTCGAGGGCGGCGTGAACCCGGCCATCGAGCGGATCATCGGGGTCTCGCCCTGGTCCGAGCAGGTGCGGCGGTCGATCGAACTGGTCGCCGCCCACCAGTCGAGCGTGCTCATCATGGGGCCGAGCGGCACGGGCAAGGAACTGATCGCCCGCGCGATTCACGCCTGCAGCACCCGCATCAAGAAGGCGTTCATTCCGGTCGACTGCGCTGTGACGACCGGCACGCTGTTCGCCAGCCACATGTTCGGCCACGTGAAGGGATCGTTCACGGGGGCGACCTCTTCGACGCTCGGTTGCTTCCGCGCGGCCGACGGCGGCACCATCTTCCTCGACGAGATCGGGGAGATGGAACTTGAACTCCAGGCCAAGTTGCTGCGCGTGCTGCAGCAGCGGGTCGTGGTTCCGGTGGGCAGTCACGAGGAACTGCCGGTCAACGTCCGCGTGCTGGCCGCGACCAATCGCGACCTGGCGGTCGAGGTCAACGAAGGCCGGTTCCGCGAGGATCTCTTCTACCGTCTCAACGTCGTGGCGATCCGGACGATGCCGCTGCGGGAACGTCCCGAGGACGTGCCCGTCCTCGCGCATCGGTATCTATCGCAGCTCGCGGCCCGGCACGGCATGCCGATGTGCACGCTGTCGCAGGAGGCGATCGCCGTCCTCCAGCAGTACCCCTGGCCGGGCAACGTCCGTGAACTGGAGAACGTGCTCGAGCGGGCGGTGATGTTCTCGTCGGGCGAACGGATCGAACCCGACGCCCTCAGTGGGCTGATGGGCTCGGACGGCCCCATGCCCGCCAGCCGCGGTCCCATCGGCCAGTTGGCGGCCGCCGCGAGCAGCGGAGTGGTGTCGACCACGCCGCTGCCGGGCGTGTTTCGGGTCGAGCCGCGAATCCAGCCCGCGGCCGCGGTTCCCGACGTGCCTCCCGGCACGGGCACCGAGCAGTGGCCGACGCTGGCCGACGTCGAGCGGGTCCACCTGGAGCGCACGCTGGCGACGGCGCTGCACAACAAGTCGCTGGCCGCCAAACTGCTCGGCATCGACCGATCCGTGCTGCGGCGGAAGCTGCAGCGCTACGGTATCCAGGACGAGACCGCCGACTGAGTGCGGCAGGCTCGATTCCCAGCGGTGGCCCGCCGTCCGACGCGATGGTGGATCGTCAGCCGGCCTTGGCCCGCACGGCGGGTTCTTCGTCCTCGTGCACCCGCAGTCGCAGGGTCGGAGCCGGCGGCGAACGCCGCTCCTGGGAGAATCCTCGCGAACCGGTGCCGAGGAACGCCCGCAGGTTCGCGACCGATTCGCCGCCGAACTCGAGCCGCAGGGCCTCGAGCACCTCGCGCCACGGCAGGCCGCGGCGGTAGATCGCGCGGTAGGCAGCCTTGAGTTCCGCGATGTCCTCGGCGGAGTGGCCACTCCGCCGGAGCCCCACGACGTTCAGGCCGACCACGCACGAGCTCTGCCCGTCGAGCAGCATGTAGGGCGGCACGTCCTGAACGACCCGGGCATGGCCCCCGACCATCGCCAGCCGCCCGATGCGGCAGAACTGATGGACGGCCACGGCACCGGAGAGAAACGCCCGATCCTCCACGCACACGTGCCCGCCGAGCAGGGCGGCGTTGGCGAAAATGCAGTTGTTGCCGATCGTCACGTCGTGGCCAAAGTGCGTGCCCGCCATCACGTAGTTGCGGTGGCCGACGGTCGTCGTGGACTCGGGCTTCATGGCCCGGTGGATGGTGACGTGCTCGCGGAACACGTTATGGTCGCCGATCACGACGCGGCCGATCGCGGCGGGGCGGGCGACGTGCTGCGGCGCGCCGCCGATCACGGTGTGTTCGCCGAACTCGTTGTGGCAACCGGCGACGACCCCGGCCTTGACGATCGCGCCGCTGGCCAGCGTGCAGAAATCTCCCACCTCCGCACCGTCCTCCACGATGGCGAACGGGCCGACGGTGACTCCCACCCCGAGCCGTGCCCCGGGACTCACCACGGCCAGCGGATGGATGCTCACGGGAGTCCTTTCAAGTGGGCCGCGGGAGATTCAGCGTTGCGCTGCCGGGGGTTATCGGCACCGTGGCGCCCTGGATTCAATGCCAGTTTGGTGGGCCGGGTCGATCCTTCCCGGCCTCGCGGGGCCCGCCACGCCCCGCGGCTTTCCCACCCTGCCTGACCGCCCGCGCCGGCGGCTCGCCTCCCGCGACCGGACGGGTCGCGTATCATCTTCCGGATCGTGACCGTGCGGGCGATTGTGGACCGCCCGGGTCTCGTTTCAGGAGCAGCACCAACCGTGACACGGCAGGAACGCTACGCGGCGGCAGAAAAGATCAAGGACGAGGGAGACCTGGCCGGGGCGGTGATCGCCCTCGAGGCGCTGGTCGCCGACGAGCCGGACTTCGCGCTGGCCCACTCCGCGCTCGGCGCGTGGTGCACCCGGCTGGAGCGGCATGCAGACGCCGTTCGCCATGCCCGCCGGGCCTGCGAACTCGAGCCGCGCGACCCGTTCAGCTACACGGCCCTGTCGGTCGCCTGCATGCGGGCCGGACTGATCCCCGAGGCCGAGGAAGCGCTCGCCAAGTCGCGGATGCTGCAGGGCTGAACCCCGGCATCAGCCGCCCGCTGCGGCCGTCGACACGGCCTCGCTGCCGAACTTCTGCTCCAACACCTTCAGCCGCTCGACGTCGTCCGGCGTGAGCCGCTGATCAGCGAGCTTCTCGCGGCGGGCCGCTTCAAGCGACTTGCGGGCGGCGGTCTCGTCGCCGGCGGCCAGTTCGGCGGCTGCCAGATGCAGATACTTCGCGGCCGACGGCGCCA
>CAXNGP010000153.1:0-5571 GCA_964201845.1 Pirellulales bacterium | reverse complement strand
CCTGCTGGTAGCCCTGGCCGGCACCGCGACCGCCGCAGGCGCAGCAACCGGGGATTCAGCCCGCACGACACTGCCCGCCGCCCATCGCCTGCTGCTCGAAGCCCATTGCTTCAAGTGCCACGCCGGGGTGGATCCAGAGGCCAGCGTCCGACTCGACGACCTGCGATTCACGATCGACGATGTCGAGACTGCCGAGCGTTGGCAGAAGGTGCTGGGCACGCTCAACTCGGGCGAGATGCCTCCGGCGGAGGAGCCCCGGCCCGACGCCCTCGCAAAGACCGAACTGCTCGACGATCTGTCGCGGGCCCTGCAGGCGGCCCGCCGGGCGCTTGCCGACACCGGTGGCGCAATCACGATGCGGCGGCTCAACCGTCGCGAATACGCCCGCACCATCCGCAGCCTCGTGGGCATCGACATCGACGTGTCGCAGCTGCCGGATGACGACGGCATCGGCGCGTTCGACACGATCGGCTCGGCCCTGTTCATGTCGTCCGACCAGTTCGAAACCTATCTCGCCCTCGGCCGCAGGGCGATCGACGATGCCTTCGCGGCGGCGGGAGGGCGATCCCGCTCCGTCCACGTCGAACCGGAGACGGATGCCATTGCCGCGGTCGAGAAGGCGGCCGCCGTCTATCGCGACGACCACGAGCGGTATCTCCGCTGGAAAGCGGCCGTCGATGCCGCCGCCGCCCTGCCTGAAAATGTCGAGACCGCCGCCCGGCTGCGGGCCGACGCCAAATGGGAGACGCTCTTCTACCACGAGCATGCGCAGCTGGAGACTGCCCCGCCGCCGACCGACTTTGGATTCAAGGATGCCGCCGATGCGATCTTTCGCGGTTCGACGCAGTATGACCAGCATCACCGCTACCATGCCGACTACCTCTCCTGGCCGGCGCGGCAGACGGGGGCGTATCTCACAATCTATAAAGTGCGCACACTCGTCGGCATCGCCGCCTTCGGGCCTCCTGGCACGTACATGCTGAGAGTCCGAGCAGCGGCCGTCGATGCCGCGCCTGCCAATCGACGGTTCATCGAGGTGGGCTATCTCCAGCAACCAACCAACACCTTCAAGCCCCTCAGCAGCCATGAAGTGAGGGGCACGATGGCCGAGCCCGCCGTCATCGAGGTGCCACTGTCGCTCACGAGCACGAGCAATCGCAGGCTCTGCGTGCGAGAGCGGCAACCCCTGAATCCCGGCGCCTCATACGAGGCCTGGCGGGCGGCCTGGGATAAAACTGGCTCGGGGCCCGAGCCCGCGATCTGGATCGACTGGCTCGAGGTCCAGGGGCCGCTGCCGCCGGCGGCGGAAGTCGTCGACTTCGTGCGCAACGCGACGATCGCCCAGGCCTCCGGGCGAGCCGAGGCGGACGTGGCCCGCGACGTGCTTGCGGCGTTCGTTCGCCGCGCGTTTCGCGGAGCTGAGCCGGAACCAGGCTTCATCGACAGCCTCGTGGGGCTCTACGAAAACCAGCGGGCCGCCGGCATGCGACCCGATCTCGCGATCCGCGAGCCGTTGGCGGTGGTGCTGGCTTCGCCGGGCTTCCTGTATCTGGCGGAGCCTGGCCGGGATCGAACGTCGCGGCCTCTCGACGGCCGGGAGCTGGCCGTGCGGCTGGCCTACTTCCTGTGGAGTAGCCCGCCCGACGACCGGTTGCTCGAACTCGGACGGCTCGGCGGGCTCGACCATCCCGACGTGCTCGCCCGGGAAGTCGATCGCCTGCTCGACGACCCACGGGCCATGGGGTTCTGCACGGCGTTTCCCCATCAGTGGCTGAAGCTCGACCGGCTCGATTTCTTCACGTTCAACACCAAAAAGTATCGCGGCTTCGACGAGAGCATGAAGGACGCAGCCCGGCGCGAGGTCTATGAGACATTGGCCCATCTCGTCCGCACCAACGGCAGCCTCAGCCGGCTGCTCGCGAGCGATACGGCGATCGTGAATAGCCTGCTCGCCTTGCACTACGGGCTCGACGGAGTGGATGGCGACGGGTTCCGGCCGGTGACGCTTGCGAGCGACTCTCCGCGGGGTGGGCTCGTCGGCATGGCGGCCGTGCTCGCGATGGGGAGCGACGGCGAGCGGACGAATCCAATCGTCCGCGGCACCTGGGTGCTCGACAAGCTGCTCGACGATCCGCCGCCGCCGGCACCGCCGAACGTGCCGCAGATCTCCCGACTCGACGGCCAGCCGCTCGGGAGCCGCGAACGATTCGCCCTGCACCGCACGGAACCCCAGTGCCTGCAATGCCACCGGCGGATCGATCCGATCGGGTTTGGCCTGGAAAACTTCGACGCCGTCGGTCGCTGGCGGGAGATCGACACCGATGCGCCCGGAGCGACCGCCGAGAGCGGCCCGCCAGTCGATGCGTCGGGAGCCTTCTTTGGTGGTCCGGCCTTCGCGTCGTTCGCTGAACTGAGGGCGATTCTCGCGACGCAGAAGGAGCCCTTCGCCCGTGGGTTCACCAAGGCCCTCGTTGAATACGCGCTCGGCCGGCCGTGCGGCTTCAGCGACGAGCAACTCATCGACGAGATCGTGACGGCCGCCGCCGCCGATGACTATGAGACGAGGTCGTTCATCCATGCACTCGTGAACAGCCCCCAGTTCCGCAGCAAGTGAGGCGAGTCATGAATCATCTCGAGTCAGCATTGTTTCGGCATACCTCGCGGAGGCGGTTTCTGAAGGCGGCCGGCACGTGCATCGCCCTTCCTGCATTCGAGTCGGCGGTCGGCCGTGCAGCTTCGGCGTCCCCCGCTGCGCCGCCCAAGCGGATGATCTTCCTCGGCTTCGGCTGGGGCGTCACGAGTGAAACCTGGTTCCCCGATCGGAATCAGGTCGGCCGGGATTACGACCTGTCCGCGGGCCTCGCGCCACTCGCGCGGCACAAAGACCGCTTCACGGTAATCCAAGGCCTGAGTAACAAGTTCAGCATAGGCGCTCACGCCGGCAGCACGTTTTGGCTCACGAGCGCCAACCAATTCGCCGAGCCCGGGCAGGCGTTTCACAATAGCGTATCGGTCGATCAGGTGGCGGCCGCACAGTTCGGCACGGCGACCCGCTATCCATCGCTGCAACTGACCGCGGCCGATGCCGGGGAATCGGGCCACGGCCCCGGCCTGTCACTCGCCTGGGATCAGCACGGGAAGCCCGTCGCCGGGATCGACAGCCCGACGACCGTGTTTCACCGGCTCTTCTCCGCCGAGGGCACGCCGCTGGAGGCCCGCCGTGCCGCGATCGCCGGCCGCCGTAGTGTGCTTGACGCCGTGCGGGAAGATGCCCGCCGGGTGGGCCGGGGGCTCTCGCAAGCGGATGCACGTAAACTCGACGAATATCTCGAAGGCCTTCGCGACATCGAGATACGGCTGGCCAAGGAGGAGCAGTGGCTCGACGTGCCGAAGGCGAAGCCCCCGCTCGACGAGCCTGCGGGAGGGCTCGCAGGCCGCGCCGAGGTCGAGGCGATGTATGCCCTCCTCGTCGCCGCCCTGCAGACCGATGCCACCCGGGTCGTGACCTACCGCCAGCCGGTCGCTCGTCTGCTCTCGAGCCTCGACCTCAAGATCGCTCCCCACGACATGAGCCACTACACACCCGGAGAGCGGATGGAGGCCTCGCAGAAACGGGATCTCGCCCAGAGCCAACTGCTGGCCGGCCTGCTCGACAGGCTCGCCGCCGTACGGGAGCCCGACGGTTCGTCGCTACTCGACCACACCTGCGTGGTCTTCGGCAGTAACATCCGCACAATTCACTATCTTGATAATTGTCCCACGATCGTAGCCGGCGGCGGAGCCGGCATCCGACTGGGTGAACATCTGGTCTTTCCGGACAAAACACCGCTGGCGAACCTGTGGCTGACGCTCCTGCAGGGCAGCGGCGTGCAGTCCGACTCTCACGGCGACAGCACGGGGATTCTGCCGGAGATCATGGCGTAAATAAGAGTGCTGTATGCGCATGCACCGGATATCGGGCGTGTCGGGGGCCCGGATGGCCGGCGTCTGTATGTCCGTTGCGATCGCGGCGGCCGGCTGCCGGCATCACGATCCGATCACGTTTGCTCCCGTGGAGGGGAGAGTCACAGTTGCAGGCAAACCATTAACCGCCAGCGATGCGGAGATCATGTTCATGCCCGACGCGGCCCGCGGCACGAACGGGCCAATGTCGATCGGAGCAATTGCGGCGGACGGGAGGTATGTTTTGGTCGGCCCCGGGGGGCGACGTGGCGCCATCGTCGGGCACCACAAGGTATTCCTGGCCGTCGCGAACCCTGGCAGCGCGATACCGCAACGGTTTCGTTCGCCGGCAACGTCGCCACTTTCCGCCGAGGTGCGGCCCGTGGGGATGAACGCGCTCGACTTCAACTGTGAGCAGGAGGCGCCGTGATGGTAATGCTCGCCGGCCGCCGCGGCATGACGCTGATCGAGCTGCTTGCCGTCATCGCGATTATCGGCCTGCTGGTCGCGCTGCTTATTCCAGCCGTGCAGTCAGCGCGAGAATCGGCCCGCCGCGCCACGTGTCAGGCGAAGATCCGCGACATCGGGCTGGCGTGCCAGTCGTATCACTCGTCAAAAGGGGTATTTCCGCCGATTCAGCAGCACAAGTTTCTCGATCCGGCGAATCTCGCGACGCGGAGTGACCGCCCCTTCCCGGGCAGCCTGATCGCCTGCAATTCACCGAGCCCGAATCAGCAGGAAACGACGTCGCTGTCCTTCATGTCGGCTTTGTTTCCATACGTCGATCTGCAGGCAGTGTATGACCGGCTCGATCTGGCGTCGCAGCCGCTCGGCAAGAGCCCGCTCTATGGCTACTTTGCGTTCGTCAAATGCCCGACAAATCCAGCGCAGACGAACTCCGGGCCGGGCGGCCAGAGCTTTCACTACTCTGGCTCCACAGGCACCAACGGCTCCAACTGTTCGCTCCTCTCCACGGGCCCTGACGGAGTGACGCCGCTTGCGGCTTCGGCCGAACCGAATGGCATGTTCTGGGCCAACTCGGGCTGCAGGGCTGCGAAGGTGCAGGATGGGTTGGCAAAAACGATCATGGTCTGCGAGCGGCAGGGATACGAGGCCGTGAGTGCGGTCATGGGGAGCAGTGGGTTCCTCCAGGTGGTCCGGGTCGTCGCGGGAACGAACCGCGGGCAAGGAACGTGGCTGTGGCGCACGCCAAACAATCCGACGAGTCTGTGGTACTCCAACAACATGCCCGTCAGCCTCCATCCGGGCGGGCTCAATCTCTGCATGGCCGACGGGTCGGTGCACTTCATCAGCGAGCTGATCGAGGCAGTAACCTGGAACAATCTCGCCCGCCGAGCGGACGGGCAGGCCGTCTCGATCCCGTAAGTGGATTTCATTGCCTCAGTGAGAACACCCATGACTCGAGTTCCTCATTCATCACTGGCTCTCCTCCAGTTTCCTGCAATCGCCTTTCTCACGATGTTGCTCAACGTCGCATCCGCGGGGGCCGAGACGCCTCCCACGGCATCCCTGCCCTCGATCTTCAACGGCCAGGATCTCTCCGGCTGGCAGACACCGAACGAGCCGTCGTATTGGAGCGTCGTCGACGGCACGATCGTCGGCCAGAGC
>CAXNGP010000152.1:0-5573 GCA_964201845.1 Pirellulales bacterium | reverse complement strand
GCGCGATCCTGGCCGCAGGCGACCAGGTCGCCGAGCTCGTCGCCGTCGAGGTCGTGCCAGGCCAGGCCGATGCGGCCCGGGCCGAGCGGGAGTGGCTCGCCGCCGGCTAGGACGGGCTCGGCGGCCGCGAATGCCGGGGCCGCGCCGGGGCCGGCGCCGCGGTGCCAGACGACGCTGCCGGAGCCGGCGACGAGCAGGTCGATCCGGCCGTCGCGATCGAGGTCGACCAACCGGGGCACGACCGCGGCCTGGCCCACCTGCAGTGGTTCGGCGCCGGCCGTGAGATCCCGCAGGCCGCCGAAGGCCACCGTCGCTCCCGTCGCCCGTGGCGCGACGACGCGGAGATGCATCGTGGCCGATGCCTCGCCGCCCCGGTCGTCGGCGATCGTGAAGGCGAAGGCATCGCGACCGGTGAAGCCGGGGTCGGGCACGTAGGTGAAGGTGCCGTCCGCGGCGGCGGTCACGCGGCCGTGGGCGGGCTGGCTGTGCGACGTCTGCGACAGCCGGTCCGCCTCGACGTCGTACACGCCCAGCAGCACGCTCGGCGTCCGTCCGGGCCGGCCGGCCTCGATCACGGCGTGCCGGTCGATCGCCTGGGGGGCGACGTTGGGGAAGGGGTCGGGCAGGACGGTCGTCTTGACCGCGCGGGCCGGCTCAGCGGCCTCGAGGTGGCGCGGGCCACCGCCGAGCACGCTGGCGACCACGAGCAGGACGGTGCGGAGTCGGGCGAGGCGCTGGGCGGCGAGGCTGTCGGTCACGCGAAATCCCTGACGCCGGCCGTGGCGTGGGCGGCGGCCAGCCAGTTCGTCGGAGGCCTTGAGGCCGAGCGTCGGTAGCACGGAGGGCTCCGGGTGAAAACGAGATCGGCGGCGTTCGAGCAGGTTGGATGCGGCCGTGCCGTGGGTGCCCTGCGGATCGGCCCGGCCGGCCGCTAATCGCACTTGCCGCAGCGGCCCTTGAGCAGGATTTCCGTGACCGAGCTGATCCGGTCGGCGGCCGGCCGCTTCACCGGCTTGCCGGCAGCCGAGCGGCGGGTGATCGCCACCTGCACGTCGTCGAGACACGACACCTCGCCGCAGGTCGTGCACACGAAGTGGGGATGATCGTCGACCTTGTGGCCGCCGCCGGCCCGCTTGGCCTCGAACCGCCACACGTGGTCGCCCAGTTCGACCCGCGATGCGAGGCCGGCTTCGGTGAGTTCGGTGAGGTTGCGGTAGATCGTGGCCCGGTCGAAACCGAGATGGTGGAGCGCCTCGGAGACCTCGGCATGGGTCAGGGGGCCGGTCGCGGTCTCCAGATGGTGCAGCACCGCCACCCGCGCCGGCGTGCACCGCAGGCCGACGCCGCGGATGCGGTCGCGCACAGCATCGTCCGGAACCGATCTTTCTCGACCCATGAACGCAGAGTCTACACCACCTCCACACCGGCGAGCAGTTCCACGATCGCCCCCATGAAGGCGGGGAGATCGGCCGGTTTGCGGCTGCAAACGAAGTGCCGATCGACCACCACCGGCGCGTCTTCCCAGATCGCGCCGGCGTTGATCAGGTCGTCCTTGATGCCCGGGCTGCCCGTCACGCGCACCCCGCGATAGACGCCGGCTGAGATCGGGATCCAACCGCCGTGGCAGATCGCCGCCACGAGCTTGCCGCGGGCGGCGAACTCCCGGACGAGATCGAGCACCTTGTCGTCGCGGCGGAGTTTGTCGGGCATCCAGCCACCGGGAATCACGATCCCGTGGAAGTCGGCCGCCTCCATGTCGGCGATGACCGCGTCGCTCGTGCAGGGATAGCCATGCTTGCCCCGCGAGGTGCGGCCTGCCACCGCACCGGCGACGACGACATGACCCCCGGCCTCCTCGACCCGGAGCTTTGGATACCACAGTTCGAGATCCTCATAGTCGTCGTCCACGAGCATCAGAATCCGGATGCCGTCGAGCGGGCGGTGGGAGGGGAGAGGATGCGGCATGGGAACCTCGTGATCAGGGGCAGCGGGGGCAACAAGCGCGGTGGAGGCCGCCAGCCATGCCGGCGGCGGGGGCATTGTCACCCGCGCGCCGGCCCGCGGCGAGCCGTGGCTGCCAAGACCCCACGCTCGGGTGGTGCGTGCCATCGGCGCCAGCAACGGCCCGATGGCGGCCCGGATCGCGGTTTCCGGGGCGTCAGCCACATGGAAAAAAAGTCGCTTGACTCACCAGACCCTCACGCTACATTCACGCCCCGGCCTACCGGCAGTGGTCAGCGGATCGACCACCACAACATGTTGCGATAGCACGCAGATGGACCTGCTTTCTCGATTTTCCGGTTGTGAGGCCATTCCCCCGGGCTGATTTCCTCATGCGGCCCCGCGCCTGGGCCGATGGTGGCTTGTACAAGAACTATACGGAAGTATACTTTTCGAGTGCCCGGCGGGCTTCGGATTTCGACCGTTTTTTCCCCAGGAGTTTCTCATCCCATGGCCGATTTCGACTCCGCCACGCTGTCCGGAACCGCCGCCCCGAGCCCTGCCACTGGCCAGCGGCCGGCGGGGCGAGTGGCCCTCGAAATCCGCCCGACCTTCTGCCCCACCGAGGTGGACAGTCCGTTCGACACGACCGAGTGGGAGCTCCGCACCGCCGCGATCAAGGGTGAGGACGGCAAGGTGCTCTTCGAGCAGCCGGCCTGCGAGATCCCGGCCGCCTGGAGCCAGTTGGCCACCAACGTCGTGGTCAGCAAGTATTTCTACGGCGAGATTCACACGCCCGAGCGGGAGCACTCCGTCAAGCAACTCGTGCACCGCGTCGCCCGCACGATCGCCGACTGGGGCACCAAGGACGGCTACTTCAAGACGAAGCAGGACGGCGAGAACTTCTACCGCGATCTGGCCTGGCTCTGCGTCCACCAGCACGGCGCCTTCAACTCGCCGGTCTGGTTCAACGTGGGCCTGTACCACGAGTACGGCGTCAAGGGTGCCCCCTGCAACTGGCGCTGGGACGAGGCCAAGCGGGATGTCGTGATGCCCGACAACCCGTACGAGTATCCGCAGGGCAGTGCCTGCTTCATCCAGAGCGTCCGCGACAACATGGAAGACATCATGGATCTCGCCCGCAGCGAGGCCATGCTCTTCAAGTTCGGCTCGGGCACCGGCACCGACCTGTCCACGCTCCGCAGCCAGCGGGAGAAGCTCGCCGGCGGCGGCAAGCCCTCGGGGCCGCTCTCGTTCATGCGGGTCTACGACCAGGTGGCGGCGGTGGTGAAGAGCGGCGGCAAGACGCGGCGGGCCGCGAAGATGCAGTCGCTCAAGGTCCACCACCCCGACATCATGGAGTTCATCGAGTGCAAGAGTAAGGAGGAGAAGAAGGCGCGGGTGCTGATCGAGAAGGGGGGCTACGACTCCAACTTCAATGGCGAAGCCTACAGCTCGATCCTGTTCCAGAACGCGAATCTCTCCGTCCGCCTGAGCGACGAGTTCATGCAGGCGGTGGATCGCGAAGACACCTGGACCACCCGCTGGGTGACCGATCCTTCCAAGGCCGGCCCGAGCTTCAAGGCCCGCGAGGTGCTCGACCGGATGGCCGAGTGCGCCTGGCAGTGCGGCGACCCTGGCGTGCAGTACGACACCACGATCAACCGCTGGCACACCTGCCCCAACTCGGGCCGGATCAACGCCTCGAATCCATGCTCCGAATACATGTTCCTCGACGACACGGCCTGCAATCTGGCGAGCATCAACCTGATGAAGTTTCGCCGGCCCGACGGCAGCTTCGACGTGGAGCGGTTTGCGACGGCCTGCCGGATTTTCTTCGTGGCCCAGGAGATCCTGGTGGACCACGCCAGCTACCCGACGGCGCGGATCGCCCGTAACAGCCACCTCTACCGGCCGCTCGGCCTCGGCTACTCCAACCTCGGCAGCCTGCTGATGGCCGACGGCCTGGCCTACGACAGCGATGCGGGCCGGGGCCTGTGCGGCGCGTTGACGGCGATTCTGCACGGGGCGGCCAACCGCGCGAGCGCCGAGCTCGCCGGGGCGGTCGGCCCGTTCGAGGGCTTCGCGGCCAACCGCGAGCCGATGCTGAAGGTCATGCAGATGCACCGCGACTCGGTCGAGGCGATCGATCCGGCCTGCCCCCGCTATCTGCACGAGGCGGCCCGCAAGGTCTGGGACGACGTGCTCGCCGGCGGCCGGGCCCACGGCTATCGCAACGCCCAGGCGACCGTGCTCGCCCCGACGGGCACGATCTCGTTCCTGATGGACTGCGACACGACCGGGATCGAGCCCGACATCGCGCTCGTGAAATACAAGCAGCTCGCCGGCGGCGGGATGCTCAAGATCGTCAACCAGACCGTGCCGCTGGCGCTACGGACGCTCGGCTATGACGAGCCGGCGGTGGAGGGGATCCTCGCCTGGATCAACGAAAAGGACACGATCGAGGGCGCGCCCGGCCTCAAGAGCGAGCACCTCCCGGTCTTCGACTGTGCCTTCAAGCCGCGGCTCGGCGAGCGGAGCATCGCCTGGGAGGCGCACGTCAAGATGATGGCCGCCGCGCAGCCATTCCTCTCGGGCGCCATCTCCAAGACGGTGAACATGCCGCGGGAGTCGACCCCGGCGGACATCGCCCGGGCCTACCAGGAGGGTTGGCGGATGGGCCTCAAGGCCCTGGCGATCTACCGCGACGGTTCCAAGGAGAGCCAGCCGCTCTCCACGAGCACCGAGGGCGACAAGGCCGCCGCCAAGGCGATCACGGCGGCCCCGCGGCGGGAACGGCTCCCCGACACGCGCCGCAGCGTGACCCACAAGTTCAGCGTGGGTGGGCACGAGGGCTACATCACGGTGGGCCTCTACGACGACGGCCGGCCCGGCGAGTTGTTCATCACGATGGCCAAGGAGGGCAGCACGATCGGGGGCCTGATGGACGCCTTCGGGACGGCCGTCTCGATGAGCCTCCAGTACGGCGTGCCGCTCGAGGTGTACGTGAAGAAGTTCTCGCACACCCGCTTCGAGCCCTGGGGCTACACGAAGAACCCCGACATCCCGGTGGCCAAGAGCCTCGTGGACTATCTCTTCCGCTGGATGGGAACGCAGTTCATTCCTGGTTATCGGGAGGCCAACCGGCCCTCGGGTGACGGCGGCGGCGGGGAGGCCGCCGCGGGGAGCGGCGACGCGGAAAGTGAGTCCAAGCCCGCCGCCATGAAGGCGAGCGGGCTGGCCGATGGGCAGGGAAAGCCCAAGCCGAAGGTCGAGGCAACAGCCGCCCGCGGCCGGCATCCCGGTGGCAACGGCTCCGCCGCGGCCAAGCCGGTGGCCGTGCGGACGACCTCGGCCGCGGCCGATACCGCGGCAGTGCTCGAGCGGGCCGGCTTCCGGATGGCGGAGAATCCGAGCGCCTCGGTCGACGACCGGCAGAGTCAGTTCGCGAAGTTCCAGATCGACGCCCCGGCCTGTGACAACTGCGGTTCGATCACGGTCCGCAATGGCAACTGCTACCTCTGCCACAACTGTGGCAACAGCATGGGCTGCAGCTGACTTCGAGGCGGCGGGGGCATCCATGCCCCCCGCCGCCTTGGCGGCCCTCCGGCCGCCGGTCGCACCTCCGGGCG
>CAXNGP010000151.1:0-5579 GCA_964201845.1 Pirellulales bacterium | reverse complement strand
GAGAACTCGGGTGCGTGAACTGCCACGCCGCGGCCGGCCCGGCACTCGGCCACCTCGCGGCCAAGCAGGGCCCCGTGCTCGACACCGTCGGCCGCCGGCTCGATCCCGCCTGGCTCGCCGCCTACCTGGCGGATCCGCAGGGCGTGCATCCCGGCACGACCATGCCGCACCTCCTCGCCGGCCTCCCCGCCGACGGCCGCAGTCGCACGGCCACGGCGCTGGCCCAGTTCCTGGCCTCCACCGGGTCGTTCGTCGCCGGTCCCTTTCCGGGATCGGAAAAGGGGAAGGCCGATGCCGGCGCCGCCGTTTATGAGAGGAACGGCTGCGCGGCCTGCCATGGTTCGCGCCGGGAAGGCGTCGCACCGCTCGCCGACCACCGGCCGCTCGGCGACCTCGCGAAGAAGTGGTCGCCCGCGGAACTCGACGCGTTCCTCAAGGATCCCACCGTGATCCGGCCGTCCGGCCGGATGCCGGCCGTGCCGCTTTCCGACGACGAGCGGCGGCACGTCGTGGCGGCGCTCGTGGGGCCGCTGGCCGGCGCGACCGGCCGCTACGACAAGGTCGTCGCCTTCGAGGGGCGGGCCTGGCGGAAACTCGTCGACCGCCTGCCCGACACGGCCACGCTCGGCCCGCCGGCGAAGTCGGGGCCCGTGACGGGGCTCGACGTGTTCGCACTGGCCGGCGCCCGCGAGGAGATCGTCGTGGAGCTGACGGGATTCTTCCATGCGACTCGGGCAGGACGCTACGGCTTTCACATCGGGAGCGACGACGGCAGCCGAATCACCATCGGCGCTGCGACCGTCGTCGACCACGACGGCATTCACGGCCACAGCGAGGCGCATGGGTCGGTCGAACTGACGGCGGGCGTCCATCCGATCCGCGTCTCCTTCTTCGAGGCCCACGGCGAGGAGTCGCTGGCGATCGACGTCGTGCCCCCCGGCGGGCCGCGGACATCGGTGCTCGCCTACGTGACGCCCACGGCCGCCGGCAAGCCGGCCGTGACGGCCGCGGACACCGCCTCTGCAACGCCGGCCTTCACGCTCGACCCCGCGCTCGTCGCCGAGGGCCGGACGGCGTTCGCCGCCGTGGGCTGCGCGAACTGCCATCGGCTCGGCGACGAGGCTCGTGGCCCCGTGTCGACCGCCACCGGTGCGACTCCGGCGAAGCCGCTCGCCGACCTGGCGGCTCTCGACGCCGGCTGCCTGGCCGAACGGCCCCCGGCCGCCGCGGCGGCGTACGGCCTCGACGCCAACCAGCGGGCGTGCCTGACGGCGGCGCTGCGGTGGATCCAGTCGCCCGCGGCTGCGGCGGCTCCCGAGCGCGAGCGGTCGATCGATCGCTCCTTCACCGCGAGCAACTGCTACGCCTGCCACGACCGCGACGGCAAGGGGGGCGTGCTGCCGGCCGTCGCCGGCACGGACGACGACGGCGAGCCGGTGCGGGTCGAGGCGGCCCGCGACGCCCTGTTCGCCGCCACGCAGGCCGAACTCGGCGACGAAGGGCGTCGCCCGCCGACACTCACCGACGCAGGAGGCAAGCTCCGGCCGGAGTTTCTCCGTGAGGTGTTGCTCGCCGGGGGTCGCGACCGCACGGCCACGATGCCGACCCGGATGCCCAAGTGGACCGGGGCGATCGCCGAACCGTTGGCGGTGGCGCTCGCCGCCGACCCCGCCGTCACCTGCCCTGTGCCGCCGCTCGCCGGTCACGACGACCGGGAGATCGTGGATCAGGGCCGCCACCTCGTGGGCTCGAAGGCGCTCGGCTGCATCAAGTGCCACTCGTTCGCCGGCGACAAGGGGCAAAGCCTCGGCCTCATCGACCTGACGCGGATGCCCGTGCGGCTGCGGCACGAGTGGTTTTTGGCCTACGTGGCCAATCCGCAGGCGTTTCGCCCGGGCACCCGCATGCCCGCCGCCTGGCCGGACGGTAAGACCTTCTATCCCGACATTCTCGACGGCACCGCCGCCGGGCAGATCGAGGCCGTGTGGCGATACGCGGCCTCGCCCAAGCCGCGGCCGCCGGTCGGCGTGGGGCAGAACCTGATCGAACTGGTGCCCGCCGACCGGCCGATCATCTACCGCAACTTCATCGAGAACGCCGGGCCGCGGGCGATCGGCGTCGGCTACCCCGAGGGGGTGCATCTCGCCTGGGACGCCGAGGCGCTCCGGCTGGCGCTCGTCTGGCGGGGCGCGTTCATCGACGCAGGCCGGCACTGGACGGGCCGGGGCCAGGGCTGGCAGCCGCCGCTGGGTGACGGCGTGTTCACGCCCGACGCGGCCGCGGCCATCGAGACGCTGCCCGACGCGCTCGCCTCGTGGCCGAAGGAGCCGCCGCGGTCCCGCGAGGCGAGGTTCCTGGGCTACGCGCTCGACGCCGCGGGCCGGCCGACGTTCCGCTGGTCGCTCGGCGGGATCACGATCGACGAGAAGCTCGAACCGGCCCAGGTCGGCAAGGCCCGCATCCTGCGGCGCACGATCCGGCTTTCGGGTCGGCCCCAGCAGGGAACGGTGATGTTCCGTGGTGCGGCCGGCCGGCTCGAGGATGCGGGCGACGGCTGGTGGCGGGCCGACGGCGCGTGGAAGCTGCGCGTGAGCGGGGCCGGGGCCGGGGAACCGGTGCGGCACGAGGCCGAGGGGCGAACCGAGCTGCGGTTTCCGATCGTCTGGGCTTCCGACGGCACCGCCGAAATCGTGGAGGAACTGGCATGGTGAACTGGATGCGGATCGTCACGGTCGTCGTCGCCGCGGCACTCGTGGCAGGGGGTTTGCCGTCGGCCAACGCGGCCGAGACGAAGCCGACCGAGGCCGACTTCTACGCGGTCACGACGCTCGCCGTTCCGGAGGCGGCCTTCCTGGAAGTGGGCGGGCTCGAGTGGCTGCCCGACGGCCGGCTGGCCGTGGCCTCACGGCGGGGCGAGATCTGGATGGTCGCCGACCCCACCGGCGCGAAGCCCGTCTGGACGCGGTTCGCCCACGGTCTCCACGAGGTGCTCGGCCTGGCCTGGAAGGACGGCTGGCTCTATGTGACCCAGCGACCCGAGGTCAGCCGGCTCAAGGACGCCGACGGCGACGGCGTGGCCGAAACGTTCGAGACGGTGGCCGACGACTGGGGCGTGTCAGGCGACTACCACGAGTATGCGTTCGGTTCGAAGTTCGACCGCGAAGGCAACATCTGGGTCGTGCTCTGCCTGACCGGCAGCTTCGACAGCAAGGTTCCCTTCCGCGGCTGGGCGATGCGGGTCACGCCCGACGGCAAGACCGTACCCACCACGTCGGGCATCCGCTCGCCCGGCGGGATCGGCTTCGACGCCGCGGGCCGTGTGCTCTACACCGACAACCAAGGCCCCTGGAACGGCGCCTGCTCACTCAAACACCTCGTGCCCGGCGACTTCGTCGGCCATCCCGGCGGGTTTCAGTGGTATGACCGGGCGCCGGGCCTCGAGAAGCCGGCGGAGCCGACGAATGGCAGCAGGATGGCGGCCGAGGTGGCGAAGATCCCCCGGCTGCGGCCGCCCGCGATCGTGTTTCCCTACGACGCGATGGGCAAGAGCGCGGCGGGGATCGCCGCCGACACGAGCGGCGGGAAGTTTGGCCCGTTCACCGCTCAGGTGTTCGTGGCCGATCAGTCGCACTCGATGGTGATGCGGTGTTTCCTCGAGGAGGTCGAGGGCGTGCTTCAGGGCGCCTGCTTCCGGTTTCGCGAGGGCTTGAGGAGCGGCTCGCTCTCGCTCCAGTTCGCCCCCGACGGTTCGCTCTTCGTGGGCGGCACCAACCGGGGCTGGGGCTCGCGGGGCGCCGGCGACTACGCGCTCGAGCGACTGGCCTGGACCGGCAAGACGCCGTTCGAAATCCTCGCGATCCGCGCCGTGCCCGGCGGCTTCGAACTCGAGTTCACGGCGCCGGTCGACCGGGCGGTGGCCGGTGATCTGGCGAGCTACGCCGTCCGCTCGTTCACCCACATCTATCAGGCGGCCTATGGCAGCCCGGAGGTGGACCTCGAGGCCTGTCCGGTGGAACGGGCCGAGGTTTCGGCCGACGGTCGCCGCGTGCGGCTCGCCGTGGGGGGCCTGCGGCCGTGCGTCGTGCACGAGATCAAGGCGGCGGGCGTCCGCTCGGCGGAGAGCCAAGGCTTCGCAGCCGGCCTGCCGTTGCTCCACGACACCGGCTGGTACACGCTCAACCGCCTGGCGAAGTGACCTCAGGCCGCGCTGGCGGGCTTGGCGAAGACCAGCCGGCCGGCCGAGGTCTGGAGGGTGCTCGTCACGTGCACGTGCACCGTCTGGCCGATCTGGCCGCGGCCGTTCTCCACGACCACCATCGTGCCGTCGTCGAGGTAGCCGACACCTTGGTCGGGCTCCTCGCCGGGCTTCACGAGCCGCACCGCGAGGGCGTCGCCGGGCACGAACGCGGGCTTGAGCGCGAGCGCCACGTCGTTGACGTTGATCACCGGCACGCTCCGCACGCCCGCGAGCTTGACCACATTGGGGTCGATCGTGACCACGCGGCCTTCGAGCTGCCGTGCCATCGCCACCACCCGCGACTCGAGCGTGGCCTCGTCGGCCTGCGCGTCCCGCGGGCTGAGCACATCGATGTCGACCGCCTTGTTGGCCCGCAGCCGGTTGAGGATGTCGAGCCCGCGGCGGCCACGGGTGCGGCGGGTGCGCTCCTGCGACTCCGCCGCCGCCTGCAGCTCGTCGAGCACGAAGGCGGGCACCACGAACCGGCTTTCGAAGATGCCCGCCTCGGCGAGGTCGGCCACCCGGCCGTCCACGATCGCGGTGGTGTCGAGCACGTTCGGCCGCAGGCCGCGGACGTCGCGGGCGAACTCCACGAACGGGATCAGGAACCGGAAGTCGTTCCGCGTCTGGAGCAGCAGGCTCGTGCTCAGGTAGCAGAGCACGGCCCCGACGATCAGGGGGGCCCACGCCCAGATCGGGTCGGACTTGTTGAGCGGCAGGACCGGCGTCAGGGCGAGCATCGTGATGTAGGTAAGAAACACGCCGATCAGCAGCCCGAAGTAGACGGCCGTGATGATCGTCAGATCCTTGCGGCGAATGGATCCGTCGATCCCGATCACGGTGAGCGGCAGGGCGATCATCCCGGCGAGGATGCCCCACGGCACCCAGGTGGGCGTGGACCGGAGGGCCGAGTCGTTGATGATCAGCACGGCGATCCCCGCGGAAACGAGGATGAAGATCGCGCGAAGGAAGTAGAGGGCCATGGGGGACGACTGCCGTTTGGCTGGACGGAACCCGGTGGCACGATCATACCGTGGCCCGGCAATCGCAGCCAAAGACCGGCTCCTGGCGCGGGCTCGGGGTGGCCCGTGCCCCGTCGCCGGACGTTCGCTTCAGCCATCCTGGCTTCCGCTCACTCGATGCTGCCCTCGCTTCGGCATCCTGCCTGCGCTCGGCCAGCAACGCCGGCTTCAGGGCACGGGCCACCCCTCGCAGACCAACGATTGAGTTGGCAATCGCTCCTGCGAGTCGCCCCTGATTCGTCTGAACGAACGCCGCGCGCCACCGAGCGCCCGAACACGGCCGCCCGGAGGTGCGGCCGGCGGCCGGGGCCGAAGGCCCG
>CAXNGP010000150.1:0-5607 GCA_964201845.1 Pirellulales bacterium | reverse complement strand
ACCGCCCCCCGCCGAGCCCCCCGCCGAGTCCGGCCCAACCGCCACCGAGTGACGGCCGCCAGCGGCGGGCTCGAAGCTGCTCGCCATTCCCCCGGCCGTCGCGTGCGCCATCCAAGCCCCCCGGCGCGAGCCGGGGGGATGACGCGATCCATGCCAGGGGGCTTCGGGCACCAGGCGAGTGGGTGTGGCAGGCGTCACCCCCCTTGCTTGCGCAAGGCGGCTTGTATGCCGGCGTCACGCGCCACGCCCCAGCCCGCCCCCGGATGCGTCGAAGCATGCGTTGCGGGCCGCACCGCGCACGAACACGGCCGCCCGGAGGTGCGGCCGCCGGGCGGAGGCCCGGCAAGGCAGCAATGGCCAGGGATGGCATTGCTGCCGTGAAGCAGGTGCGGCCGCCGGGCGGGGCCGAAGGCCCGAGGCCCGGCCAGGCTGCACGGGCCATGGATGGCCGTGCAGCCGGAAAGCGGCCCGGGCCAGGCTGCACGGGCCAGGGATGGCCGTGCAGCCGTGAAGTTGGCCTAGCGTTCCCGGAAAGTGATCCGACCCTTGGTCAGATCGTAGGGGGAGAGTTCGACCTTGACCTTGTCGCCGGGCACGATGCGGATGAAGTTCTTCCGCATCCGGCCGGCCACGTGCGCGTTGACGATGTGGCCACCGGTGATCTGGACGCGAAACCGGGTGTTCGCGAGGGCCTGCGTGACGACGCCTTCGACCTCCAGTGCCTCTTCTTTTTCCGCCATGGGGGTTCCGGGGGGGTGCCTGTGCCGTGAGTCAAGACTGTAGCCCGGCCGGAGTGAGGCGTCCAGCGTGCCGTTCCAGGTCCCGCCGCCGGCGTGCGGGCTACGCATCCTCGCCCGCAGCCGGAGCACCGCCGCCGGCCTTCCAGCGGAGGTAGGCGTCGAGAAAGCCGTCGAGGTTGCCGTCGAGGACGCTCTGGAAGCTGCCGACGTAGTGGCCCGTCCGCTGATCCTTGACCCGTTGGTCGGGGTGGAGGAAGTAGTTGCGGATTTGCGAGCCGAACCCGGTCTTGGGTTGCTCCTTGTAGCGGGCCGCCTGCTCCGCCTCCCGCTGCTCTTCCTGGAGTCGCGCGATCCGGGCCCGGAGCATCTTGATCGCGGTGGCCCGGTTCTTGTGCTGGCTGCGTTCGCTCTGGCACTGCACCACGATGCCCGTCGGGAAGTGTGTCAGGCGGATGGCGCTCGAGGTCTTGTTGACGTGCTGGCCGCCGGCACCGCTCGCCCGGAACACGTCTTCGCGGATGTCCTCGTCATTGAGTTCCACCTCCGTGTCGTCGTCGGCGATCTCCGGCGAGACGTCGACGGCGGCGAAGCTCGTCTGCCGCTTGCCCTCCGAGTTGAAGGGACTGATGCGCACCAGCCGGTGGATGCCGGTCTCCCCCTTCAGGTAGCCGTAGGCCCAGGGACCGCGGATGGCGACCGTGGCGCTCTGAATGCCGGCCACCTCGTCATCCTGCCGGTCGAGGAGCTCGACCGAGCAGTCGTGCTTGTTGGCCCAGGCGGAATACATCCGCAGCAGCATCTCCGCCCAGTCGTTGGCGTCGGTGCCGCCGTCGCGGGCGTGGATCGAGACGAGCGCGTCGCTGGAGTCGTGCGGGCCGGAGAGGAGCGACGCCAGCTCGAGGGCGTCGACCAGCTTTTCGAGCCGGGCCGTCTCGGCCGCCAACTCGCTTTCGAGCGACTCATCCTCGCGGGTCAGTTCCGAGAGGGCTCCGAGGTCGTTGCCGACGGCCAGCGCCTCGTCGAGCGGCTTGAGGATCGAGTTGACGCCCTTCAGCTGCGCGACCGTGGCCTGGGCCTTTTCGGAGTTGCTCCAGAAATCGGCTCCGGCCATCGCCTCCTCGAGGCGGGAGGCGGACCGCTTGCGCCCTTCCCAGTCAAAGAGAGTCCCGCAGCTGAAGCAGGCGGGCCCGGATGGCTTCGGCACGGTGAAACAGCGTCGTATCCATGGCGAGAGTGTACGCCGAATCCGCCGATCCGTGAAGCGAGATCACCGCGAGGCGGGCTTGGTAGCGGTTTCACTGGCGGCCGCCACGAGGGCGGCGAACAGGGAGCCGGCAGCGGGCGCGGGGCGATCGTCGTCGATAATCGTCGCCCAAGCCAGCCTGGCGGTGGTCGAAAGCCGCGCGTTGACGGGCGCCGCCAGGCCCACGTGAAACCGCTCGTCGGCCTCGCGCAGGCGGTCGCCGATCACCGCCACGCGGATGGTGCGGACGGTCTGGCCGACCGCAAAGGCGATCCGGCCCGCGGCCTTCACGTAGTCGCGCCCCGCCACCGCCGAGCCGTTGCCCGTCGCCCAGCCCACGCTCGTCGGGCGGGTCCACGCGTGGGAGAGCGTGATCGTGAAGGTCAGCCAGCGGCGGCCCGCATGCCCTTCGGCGAGGGAACCACCGCTGATCGAGAACTGGGGCGGGCCAAGCGGCGGCGGCGTGACTGGCGGCGTGACTGGCGGCGGCGGCGAATCCCATAGCGACCCGTCGGCGGCGGCCACCACGGCCCGGTAGCGGTGGGCCTCGGCCAGCGGCTCATCCATCCGGTGCAGTTTGGCGAAGTCGCCCCAGGGCGCGGCCCCGTCGGCCCCCGTGAACTGGAAGTCGACATACAGGTCGAGGCCGGCGGCATCGACCGCCCGGAGGTAGTCGCGATAGATGTCACCCATGCGAGGATCGTTGGTGGCCGCGTGGAAGGCGGCCTGGTAGGCCGCGCCGCGGCCGTCGAGGTGGGGCCCGCCCTCGTAGGCCACGAGGCCGATGCCGCGGCCGAGCCGCTCCGACCATTCGCGGGCCAGCCGGTCGTGCGCCGCCACCCACTCCACGGACGCGGCGATGTTGGCACGCGTATCGGCCAGGACGCGGTCGACGGTGGTCGCGGCGGAGGAGGACTCGCGCTGGGCGTCGGTGGGCGTGATGTAGGGGGCGATGGCGATCGCGTCGAAAGATCCCGCCATGCTCTCGGCGATCCGATTGGTCACCCAGTCGACGGCGGCCCAGCCGGCGGCCACCCGCACCAGCCGCGATTCCTGGCCGGCGAACACCGTCGACCAGATGTCGAGGTCGCGTTTCGCCTCGCGGCCGGCCACCTGCCAGTGGTCCAGTCCGGCGTTCTCCGGCAGCGACAACTGCCCGGCCACCCACTGCGACGCCTCGAATCCCCAGCCGAAGTTCCAGACCTCGTTGGCCCACTCCACGTAGGCCTTGCGGCCGGGCTCGAGATGGTCGCGGACATAGGTCGCGAAGTTGGCCACGAAGCCGTCGTCGGCCATGTGGGGCATGTTGAACCAGGGGTCCGCGTCGAGATCGTTGGCCAACTGCACCATGTATTCGAGTGACAGTCCGTTGACGAGTGGCTCGCTCGGGGAGCCTCCTTGCCCGGAACTCTGCCTGGCGTCGGTCCCCGCACGCCGATCGGACCAGGTCACGATGTCGGAGGAGTTGGTCTCCTGCATGCCCATGAAGCGGATCACGTCGAACGGGGCGAGCCGCTCGAGAAACAGCGGATGAAACGGCGAGAAGGCCGCCCCCGGCTGCCATCGCTCCCCGGCGAACCGGCGGCCCTGCCAGTCGGGCATCCAGACGTGGATGTCGCGGACCGGGTCGGCCGGGTCGATGGCCTCGATCCGCAGGGACATGCCGGCATCGGTCGGCGTCACCTCGAGGTCGGCCCAGTTGAGCCCGGCGGTCGTGCGGCCCGAGGCCACGACCCGGGCGTCGAACCCGAACGCGACCGTGCCCGTGCCGGACCACTCGGCCCGGTAGATGCCTGCCGGGTAGGCGCCGCCGATCTCACGAAACATGAGCGTCCCGGCGGCGTGCCGCAGCGTCCGGCCGCCTTCCGTCCAGGTCGCGAGTGACGCGACGTTGCCCGCGTCGTCCAGGTCGAGGGGTCGCGAGTCACCGACGTCCCAGGTCAGGCCACCGGTGCCGAGATCGACGGCGTGGGCGATCCAGGGCCGCGACGCCTGAAAGGCGTCGGTGAAAGTCCAGGCGGGAGACCAATCCACGACGTTCTCGAGATTCATCCCCACCGTCATCCGGCCGTCGGCGGCGAGCAGTCGCCGGGCCTCGCAAGGCTCGAGGCCCAGGGCCCGGAAACGCCGAGCCCGGCCCGTGCACGATCGTGCTGCGTGCCCCATGATGACCTCGCGATCGTCGCCCCCGAAGCCCCCATCAGGCGACACCCAAAGTATAAGGCCCGGTCAAGCCGCCGGCCGTCAGGCTCTGGCCACGCGGTTGCCGGGCAGCCGCCTGGCGATCCGCCGCGCTTCGAGCACGCCGATCGCGGCCAGCACCCGCGAAACGGCCAGCCCGGAGGCCGCCACCAGCTCGTCGAGGTCGACGCTCGCCGCCCCGCCCCCTGCGTCGGCCAGTTGGCCGTCGAGCGCTGCCAGGACAGTTCGTTCCACGTCGTCGAGCCGGAGTTCTGCCGGGCTCTGCACCTCGCGGCCGTCGGCCGCGACGGCCTTCTCGAACAGCGGCCCGAATTCCTCCAGGATGTCGTCGACGGTCTCGACGAGCTTGGCCCCGTCGCGGATCAGCCGGTGGCAGCCACGGGAGGTGCGGCTGTCGATCGGACCGGGCACGGCGAACACCTCGCGGCCCTGTTCGCCGGCCAGCCGGGCCGTGATCAACGCTCCGGAGCGATCCGCCGCCTCCACCACGACCGTGCCCAGCGTGAGCCCCGAAACGATCCGGTTGCGGCTGGGGAACGCGCCCGCCTGCGGGGCCGAGAGGGGCGGCGCCTCGCTCATCAGGGCCCCCTGACGGACGACCTCCACGGCCAGGTCGGCATGCTCCGGTGGATAAATCTCGAGCACGCCTGACCCGAGGACGGCGAGCGTCCGGCCGCCCGCGTCGAGTGCGCCGCGATGGGCGGCGTGGTCGATCCCGCGGGCCAGCCCGCTGACGATCGTGTAGCCGGCGCGAGCCAGGCCGCCGGCCAGTTGGTGGGCCACCCGCCTCCCGTAGGCCGTCGCATGGCGCGAGCCCACGATCGCGACGGCGAGCGCGTCGCACGGCTCGAGCCGGCCGCGGACGAAGAGCATGCCCGGCGGGTCCGCGATCTGGCCGAGCAGCCTGGGGTAGCCGGGGCCGCCCTCGACGAGGATCTCCACGCCCCGCCGTCGGCAGAGGTCGAGCGTCTCCTCGGCGACGGGCGAGGTGGCGAACTCGGGGATGAGCTGCGCCAGTTTGGGGCCCACGTGGTGCACGGTCGCCAGTTCGGCGGGGCTGGCCGCAAACACCCCTTGCGGCGAGCCAAATCGTTCGAGCAACCGTTGCCGCAGGAGCCCGCCGACGCCGGGCACGCACGCCAGCCGGACATGGGCAAGAAACGACTCATCCACCCCGGCGGGATCGGCACTCCGTGTCGCAGCCATGAAAGCGGCTCCTGGGCAAGGGAGTGCATAGTGTACGCCCGTTCCGTCCACGACGCAAGCGGAGGCCTCACGCGTGCAGGCTCGGGGTTGCCCGTGCCATCTCGCCGGACTCTCGCGGGGCCTCACGCGTGCAGGCTCGGAGTTGCCCGTGCCATCTCGCCGGACGCTCCCTTCGGGCATCCTGCCCTCCGGTCGCTCGGAGGAAACCTCGCTCCG
>CAXNGP010000149.1:0-5657 GCA_964201845.1 Pirellulales bacterium | reverse complement strand
AGGGTCTCCCGCGACATGCCCGCCCCGTTGTCGGCGACGGTGATCCGGGCCACGCCCGTCTCGCGGTCGGCCTCGGCCGTGATCGTCACGGTGGCGTCCGGCCGGCCCTCGACGGCGTCGAGCGCGTTGGTGACCACGTTGAGCACGGCCCGCGACAGCCCGACGGGGTCGAACAGCAGCCGGGGCAGGCCGCCCGGCCGGTCCCAGTGAATCGTCGCACCCGACTCCGCGGCCCGCTGCCGCACCGTCTCGACCACGTCGTCGACGAGGGCCACGAGGTCGCTGGGCATGGGGTCGGGCTCCCGCTCCTTGCTGAAGGAGAGCATGTCCATCACGAGCGAGGAGATCTTGTCCTGGTTGCGGCGGACGATCTCCCAGCCCTTCTGGACGACCCCCACGTCCTCGTTCTCGAGGCCCATCTCCACGATGTAGCTGCCGCCGCGGATGCCCTGGAGGATGTTCTTGATGTGGTGCGAGAGCGTGGCGATCGTCTGGCCGACGGCCGCCAGCCGCTCCGACTGCACCATCGCCGAGTAGTAGGTGGTGTCCTCGACGGCCAAGGCCGCCTGGTGGCCGATCGCGATCATCAGCTTGAGGTGGTCGTCGCTGAATCGACGCCGGTCGAGCGACTCGACCACTGGCACCATCGTATCGACGTAGATCACGCCGACCGTTCCGTAGCGGCCCCGCATCGGCACGCAGATCGCCTCACGGACACCCGTTCGCACCACGCTGTTGCCGCTGGCGAAGCGATCATCGTCCTGGGCGTCGCTCGTGAGCACACCCTCGGCCCGCTCGAGCACGTAGTCGAGGATCGTCCGGCTGATCGCCATCGTGCCGGTGTCACCGGCCCGGCGGTCGCGGCGGGCCTTCGACGTGAGCTCGCGGGTGTCGGGGTCGAGGAGCATGATGCAGCCGCGGTCGGCCTCGACCCACTCGAAAACCAGCTGCAGGATCCGGGTGAGCAGCTCGTCGATGTCGAGCGTATGGCTGACGGCCAGGGCGGTGCGATACATCACCTGCAGGTTGCTGCGGGCCCGGGCCAGCCAGCGGTTCTGGCCGTCTTCCGCCGGGGACGCCAGAACGATCGAGTCCTCCTCCCGCATGCTGCGGACGATCCGCGAGCCATCCGCGTCGCCGTTGGCGGGCACGATGTCGACCGTGGCCAGGCCGGGAGGCTCCTGGCCGTCGCCGGAAAAGAGCAGGACGGAGCGGCCGATCCGGATCCGGTCGCCGCTGGCGAGTTCCGCCCGCTCGACCTTGGCATCGTTCAGGAAAGTACCGTTCGAGCTCTTGAGGTCGCCGACGATGTAACTCTCGCCGACGCGACGAATCTCCGCGTGGCGCCGCGAGATCTCGTGGTCGTCGAGCTTGATCAGGTTGCCCGCCTCGCGGCCGATGCTGACCGCCCCGGCGTCGCCGTCGAAGTCGAAGCGGGCGCCGCGATTGAAACCCTGGATGACGAAGAGGGCGGGCAAGGGACAGGTTCCCGGAGACGGCGGGTTCGGCGGCCCCTGGAGACCGGAGCGGGAGCGGCCGAGACGCTTCGTTTTCGCATCATTGTTGCATGAGCCGGCGTGCGCGGGAAGCGACGCCTCCGCCGCCGGGGCCACGGGCGTAGAATCACCGGAGGTGACGGTTTGAGCGACTCGACTCCTGGAGCCTGCGGACGCATGGACGGCAATCGACGACGGGAAGCGATGGCGGCGGTGTGCTGCCTGGTGATGCTCACGGCGGTGGCGGTGGCGCAGGGTGTGGTTGCCCCGCCCACGGCGGAGCCGGTCGGTCAGGCCGTGGTGGTTCCGCCGGTTCCCGCGGACCGGCCGGATTCGCCGGCCCGGGCCGCCCTCGAACGCGACGTCACCTGGCTGGCTGCGCCCGAGCGGGAGGGGCGGGGGCCGGGTACGAAGGGCATCGAGGCCGCGGCCGAATGGGTGGAGCGTCGGTTCACCGACCTCAGCCTGCTCACGCCCGAGGGGCGGGCGACTCGCCTCCAGCCGTTCGAGATGACCCTCGAGGCGACGCTCGGGCCGGCCGAGGCCAACACCGCGGAGCTGGTCGGTCCGCCCGACGAGACGGGCAAGCAGCGGGTCGTGCCGCTCGTGCTTGGCAAGGATTTCACCCCGCTGGCGATCGGCGGCTCGGGTGAGTTCGACCTGCCGCTGGCGTTCGCGGGCTACGGGATCACGGCCCCGGCCGAGAAGTACGACGATTACGCCCCGCTCGATACAGCGGGCGGCGTCAAGGGAACCGCCGTGATCGTGCTGCGGCAGGAGCCCCAGAAGGACAACCCGCACGGCGCCTTCGAGGGCAACCAGACCTCGCAGCATGCGGCCCTGGCCCGCAAGGCGGCCAACGCCTCGGAGCACGAAGCGGGCGGGCTCGTGTTCTGCAACGACACCGACGCCGATGGCGACGCGCTGCTGCCCTTCAGCCGCGCCGGCGAGGGCTCCGACCGCCGCACGATGCCGATCCTGCACGTCCGGCGGTCGCTGCTGGACGACGTCGTGCGTCAGGCGCTCGGCCGGCCGCTCACGGAGTTGCAGCAGGCGATCGACGAGAAGCTCGAGCCGAAGAGCGGCGTGCTGCCGGGCTGGCGGCTGCGGGGCCGCACCTCCATCGAACGCGTGCAGACGGAAGGCCGCAACATCCTGGGCCTGTTGCCCGGCGCGGGGCGGCCTGCGGCCGGGGAGTCGCCGGCGATCGACTCCCGCGAGACGGTCGTGCTCGGGGCCCACTACGACCATCTTGGCTACGGCGGCGCCAACTCGGCGGCTCCGGGGGAGCGGGCGATCCATCACGGCGCCGACGACAACGCCAGCGGCACGGCCCTGTTGGCCGAGGTGGCCCGGCGGCTCGCGGCCGGGCCCCGGCTGCCCCGCAGCGTGCTGTTTGCGGCGTTTTCCGGCGAGGAGCGCGGCCTGCTCGGGAGTGCCCACTACACCGCCAATCCGGCGGTTCCCCTGGCCGACACCGTGGCCATGGTGAACCTCGACATGGTCGGCCGGCTGGCGGGCGACAAGGTGATCGTGCACGGCACCGGCACGGGCACGGGCCTCGAAGCCCTCGTCGACCGGCTCGTGGCGGCCCGCGGCCTGGAGGTCGCCAAGGAGCCGGGGGGGTTCGGGCCGAGCGACCACGCCAGCTTCTATGCCAAGAAGATCCCGGTGCTCCACGTGTTCACCGGGTCGCACGGCGACTACCACCGCCCGACCGACACGGCCGAGAAGGTCAACTACGACGGCCTCGCGCAGCTCGCCGACCTCGTCACCGACGTCGTCCGGGAGCTGGCCACGGCTCCGGAGCGGCCGGGCTACATCGAGGTGGCCTCGCCGCAGTTTGCCCGCGGCGGCGACCGGCCCTACTTCGGCAGCATTCCCGACTTCGGCAAGCCGGGGGGCGGCTACGCGATCTCCGGTGTCTCGAAGGACTCGCCCGCCGCCCGTGGCGGCCTCATGGCGGGAGACTTGATCGTCCGGGTCGGGGAGAGTGCGATCACGAACCTCGAGGATTTCGACAGCGCCCTGCGCAAGCACAAGGGTGGCGAGACGGTGCCGGTCGTCGTGCGGCGCAACGACCAGGAAGTGCGGCTCGACGTCACGTTGGGCCCGCCCCGCTGACGGCGGCCGGTTTTTCCGCCGGAAAAATGGCCTTGAGTCGCCGCGGGGGGGCCGCCATCATCCCGCCCGCGTCGGGATCCAAGGGCGGCCACGGATGGCCGTCGGGCGGGTTCCCGCAACTACCGTCCGCCCCGCGTTTCGCCAGCAAGGAGAGCTTCCGTGAACAGGCAAATGGCCCTCATCGCCCTCGTCGCCGCCCTCGCCGCCCCCGTGGCCCGGGCCCAGGCTCCCGTCCAGCCGGCCGTGCGGCCGGTCACGCAGCCGACCGCCTCCGCGTCGCCGGCCACGCACGTGGCCGTGATCGACGTGGGCTACATCTTCAAGAATCACACCCGCTTCAAGGCGGCGATGGAGAAGATGAAGGACGAGGTCATGGCCGCGGAAAACGCCCTCAAGGCCGAGCGCGACCGGATCAACGTCCTGATGGAGCAGCTCAAGAATTTCAACGTCGGCACCCCCGAGCACCGCAAGCTCGAGGCCGAAGTGGCCAAGGCCCAGGGCGACTTCAACGTCAACGCCCAGCTCCGGAAGAAGGACTTCATGGATAGTGAGGCAAAGGTGTACTTCCAGGTCTACTCCGAGATCGAGCGGGCCGTGAGCCAGTTCGCCCGTGACAACAAGATCGCCGTGGTTCACCGCTTCGACGGTGAGCCGGTCGACGACACCGACCGCAATCGGATTCTCGGCAGCATCACGAAGCCGATCGTCTATTACGACCCCCAGGTCGACATCACGCCCGACATCCTCCGGATGCTCAATGCCGGTGCGGTGGCGGCCCAGCCCGGTCAGCAGCCGGTGCGCTGAGCGGCGTCTGTCGGTCGGTGAGGGCGGGGGTCGTCCCCGCGGCCTCGTCCCTTCCTCGTTGCCAGCCGCCCCCATGCAGTCACGCTCCCAGCAGACCATTCGCCGCGCGGTCACGGTCGTCGGAAGCGGCTACTGGAGCGGCCGGACTTGTCGTGTCGAGTTTCTGCCGGCCGCGGCCGGGACCGGCATCGCCTTCCTGCGGACGGTGGGGGGCGTGCCGGTCCGGATCCCGCTGGGTGTCGAGAGCAGGGTCGAGGCGACGGCCCGCACCAATCTGGCCGTGGCCGGTGTGCGCGTGCAGATGGTGGAGCACGCGGCCAGCGCGCTGGCGGGCCTGGGTATCGACTGCTGCCTGGTGCGGGTCTCGGCGGAAGAACTGCCGGGGCTCGACGGCTCGGCTCGGGAGTTCGTGGCGGCCCTCGATGAGGCGGGCATCGAGCGGCTCGGGCCGCCGGTGGAGCCGCTCGTGGTGCGCGAGCCCTGTCGCGTGGCCGACGGGGATGCCTGGATCGAGGCCCTGCCTCCCGTGCATCCCGGGTTGTCGGTGGAATACGAACTCGACTACGGCCCCGGCCCGATCGGTCGGCAGACGCTCGCAATCCGGGTCACGCCCGACACCTATCGGGCGGAGTTGGCTGCAGCCCGGACGTTCATCATGGAGGCCGATGCGGCCCAGTTGCGGGCGCAGGGGCTTGCCGGGCGGGTGACGCTCCGCGATCTGGTGGTCTTCGGGGCCGACGGTCCGATCGACAATCCGCTCCGCTGGCCCGACGAGTGCGTGCGGCACAAGGTGCTCGATCTGGTCGGCGACCTAGCCCTCGCCGGTCGGCCGATTCACGCCCATGTGCGGGCTTGCCGCAGCGGCCACCGGCTCAATGCGATGCTCGCCGCCGGGCTGCGCACCCTGTGCGGGAGGCGGGCCTCGGCCTGACGACCCGATGGACGACACCTTCTGCCCCGGCGACCTGCTGCCAGTCGATCCGACGGGTCGGCCCGCCGACATTCATCCGACGGCGATCGTCGATCCGCGGGCCGAACTGGCCGCCGGCGTGCGCGTGGGGCCGCACTGCGTCGTCTCGGCGGAGGCCGTGATCGGCCCGGGCACCGTGCTCGAAAACCACGTCACCATCATGGGTCACGTGGTGCTCGGGGCCCGCAATCGCATCTTCCCCAACTGCGTGATCGGCGGCGAACCGCAGGACGTGAGCTATCGCGGCTCGGCCACGCGGGTCG
>CAXNGP010000148.1:0-5710 GCA_964201845.1 Pirellulales bacterium | reverse complement strand
AGATCGCGCCGTCGTGCTGCGCCAGCGCCTCCCGCAGGGCCTCGCCCTTGAGCCCGGTCCGGACCTCGTAGGTGATGCCTTGGGACGCCGCCGCGTCGAGCAGCGCGAGGCCGTCGGGGCTGATCGAGTCGAGGACGATGATCGAGGGCATGCGTGGAGAGCTCCGGGTCTTTCCGCCCCGCCCGATCAGCGGGCGGCCCCGGCCCGGGAGGCGGCGGCCGATTTGCTGAAGGCGAGCATGTGGTCCCGCAGAGCCTCGACTCCGGCCAGCGGCATGGCGTTATAGATGCTGGCGCGGATGCCGCCCACGGAGCGGTGACCCTTCAAGTCGACGAGTCCCTTGGCCGCGGCGGTGGTGACGAACTGCTTCTCGAGCGACTCGTCGGGCAGGCGGAAGGTGACGTTCATGTCGGAGCGGCAGTCGGGCTGGGCGTGGCCGGAGTAGAAGCCCCCCGACCCGTCGAGCACGTCGTAGAGCAGCCGGGCCTTGGCCGCGTTGTGGCGGGCCATGGCCTCGAGGCCGCCCACCTCGTCGCGGAGCCAGTTGCAGATCAGGCCGAGGATGTAGATCGCGAAGGTCGGAGGCGTGTTGGGCCGCGACCCTTCCTTGACGAACGTCCGGTAATCGAGCATCCGGGGCAGGTCGTCGCGCGACCGCTCGAGCAGGTCCTTGCGGATGATCACCACCGTGACGCCGGCGATCCCGGCGTTCTTCTGGGCGCAGGCGTAGATCAGGCCGTGGCGGGCCACGTCGATCGGCCGCGAGAGGAAATCGCTCGAGCAGTCGCAGACGAGCGGGGCGTCGCCCACGTCGGGGTCGGCCTTCCACTGCACGCCCTGGATCGTCTCGTTGCTCGTGACGTGCACGTAGGCGGGCCGCTCGGAGAGCGTGATCTCGCCGGGCTGGGGCAGCCGGTCGTAGTTGGTGGCGGCGCAGTCCCAGGCGACGTGCACCGCACCCTCCCGGCGGGCCTCCTTGATGCCGGTGCTTCCCCAGGTGCCGGTGAGGACGTAGTCGGCCTTGCCCGGCTGGCCCCGCAGCAGGTTCATCGGCACCATCGAAAACTGCAGGCTCGCGCCCCCCTGGAGGAACACGACCTCGTAATCGGAGCCGATGCCCAGCAGGCCGCGCAGGCCGGCGAGCGTCTCGTCGAGGATCCGGTCGAAGGCCGGGCTGCGGTGGCTGATCTCGAGGATCGAACTGCCGACGCCCGGCAGGCAGAGCATTTCGTCCCGCGCCCGCTCCAACACCGGCAGGGGCAGCACGGCCGGGCCGGGGGAGAAGTTAAAGACGCGATCGGCCATCGTGAGGCACCGGGATCCACGGGAACCGCTCGCAGGATAGGAGCGGCGCCGGAACCGGTCAACGGGCCGGCGTTCCCGGCGGCAGCGGAGCCGCCGCGATGGGGCCGGGCGGGGCGGCGGGCGAGGTGACGACGCCGCCGGCGGCAGGGGGCAGCGAGGCGACGGTGACCCCCGCGGGAGGCGAACTGCTGAGCGAGGCGACCCGTGCCGCCACGACCGGCTGTTGGGGATCGATCGCCAAGGCGCGGGAATAGTTGGCCATCGCCTGGGCCGGATCCCCGGCGCTTTCCCGCATCTGGCCGAGTGCGACCAGCGCCCGCGGATTGTTGGGGTCGATCGCCAACGCGTCGACGAGCTGGTTCTCGGCCTCCCGCAGGTCACCGTGCTCCGCGGCCAGCCGCGCCAGTTCGATGTGGGGCTGGGGATTGGTCGGCCGGGCCGCCGCCCACGACTGCAGGTTCGACACGGCCTCCGGCCCGCGACCCTCCTCGACCAGCAGCACGGCCAACGCCCGCTGGCAGGCGACGTGGTCCGGGTTGCGGGCCAGGCAGAGGTGGTAGTACTGCTCCGCCACCTGGCGGTCGGCGTCCGAGCTGAACACCTTGGCTTGCTGGTGATACGTCGCCCCCAGGTTGTAGAAGCAGTCGGGGTTGCCGGGCTGCTTGGCCAGCGCCTCCTGGAAGGAGTTGACGGCGCCGAGGTAGTTGCCCTGCTGGTAGAGCTGCACGCCCTGGGTCGACTCGTTGCCTCCCATGGGCTTGCAGCCCACGGCCGCTGCCAACGACAGGACGCTGAGGATGGCGAGGGCAGGACGCATGCGCAGACCGTTTCCGGGGGGCGGGAAGGTACCGAGCCCCGCGGCCCCGGGGCAACCCCGGCCTCGGCCTCGCGTCAGGCCTGTTCCCGGCGGTATCCCAGCGACTTCACCACCTCGAGGACCTCGCTGCAGGTCGGAAACATCCGGCCGCTGGTCCGCTTGTAGTGGTCGAGGGCCTGCATGAACTCCATCTCGTCGGCGGCGTAATCCCGCTCGCAGGTGCTGGGGTCGATGAGCCGGCGACGCCCGTGGCGGACGGCGGCCCGGGCGGCGGGAGAGCGGCGGGCGGAGCGGGGCGTGGGGATCGTGGCGGACATTGGCGGCGTCTCCTTGGGCTGTTTGCGACGGCCGGCCGCCGTCGCTTCAAACTCTGCCGGAAGCATGACCGCTGCCGGCGGGGCAAGACGTGCCGGTGGGCGAAAATTCGCGGCGCAGCACGATCGTGATGCCGGCACGGCCTGCCCGACCGTCACGACCCCACCCCGGGAGGCCGGCTCACTTCCGGTCGAAGAACTTCTTGAGCGCTTCGGCCGCGGCGTCGCGGGAGGAGTCGGGCTTCTTGGCCGCCGCCTGGGCGGGCAGCACGCCCGGCTTGATCTTGGAGTCTTTGAGGTCTTGGACCGAGAGGGTCGTCGAGGAGCGGGCCGCCGAACCCTCCGGCGCTCCGGTCGCGGCGGTCTCGAGGCCGCCCACGAACGAGCTCTCCCCGGAGTCGCCCGGGTCCAGCTTGGCGGCGGCGACCGACTGGGTGGTGTCGGAGGTCGTGGCTGCCTGGTCATCGGCCATCAGCCAGCGGGAGACGTCCTCTTCGCCGCCCGGCGCCGCCGCGGGCGCCTGGCACGAAACCCGCAGCTCGAGCGAGCCCACCCGAATCATGTCACCATCGGAAACTTTCGTCTTTGCCTCGATCCGATCGCCATTGACGAAGGTGCCGTTGCGGCTTCCCAGGTCTTCGACCCAGACGTCGGCCGGACCCACGATCACGGCGCAGTGACGCCGGCTGACCTCCTCGCTGAGGGGCCGCACGTCGCACTCCTCGGCCCGGCCGATCAAGAGTTTGTTCCGCTTGATCGAGATGCTGCGGCCGGCACTCTTGCCGGAGGCAACGACGAGTTTGGTGACCATGGCGAAGGCGGGATTCCGGATCGGCGGTGGAAGGGCCACCCCCAGGCGTCGTGCACCGAGCCGCACCTCTGCGGCAAACTATCCGGACTTGAGCTTAGCAGAGGCGTGCACCCCTCGCATAGCCACCGCCCGCGCTGGCGTGGGGTCAGCGACGGCCGAGCCAGTCCGCCTCGCGAAACCGCGCGGCCGCGTCGGCGATCAGGCGGGCGCGGGCCGGGGCATAGGCAGCGGCGTGCGCGTCGAGCGGCCCGCCGGCCTCGGCGGCCACGCGAGTGAGCCAGGCCACGACCAGTTGGCGCAGATCCCAGGCTGCGGCCTGGGGGTGGAGCCGCAGCAGGCCCTGATGCGTCGCCGTGGAGATTGACGGCGGCTGGAGCAGCAGGCTGCCGTGCTGCAGCACCGCCCCGCGGAGCCGTCGCTGGGCGCTGCCCATGATCTTGTCGCCGTCGGTGCCGCCGGCGGCCGTCTGCACCACCAGATCGCCGCGGGCGCGACGGTCGAAGCAGAGCAGCCGCTCGTCGTCGCCCGCCGCGCGATCGCGGCCCGGATGCCGCAGGGCCGCCACACCTCGCTCCCGCAGTTCGGCGGCGAGCGACTCGTGGAACACGTCGTAGAGCACCTGCGGGTCGCCGCCCCAGGCATGGCTGCGGGGCACGGCCACCGCGTAGGTGAGGTCGGTGCCGTGGACGATCGCGCCGCCACCGCTCGGCCGCCGCACGAGCGGCAGCCCGGCGATCACGGTCGAGGCCCGGGCGTCGGCCAGACGCTGGAAGCCACCGAGGGAAACGGTCGGCTCGGACCAGCCATAGATTCGCACCAGCGGTCGGTCGAGGGCCACCGCCTCCGCGGCCAGCACCTCGTCGGCCGCCATGTTCTCAGGTCCCGGGGCGGGCGCGTCCCACCAGGCGATCAGGCCGCTCGTGGCTGAGGCGTCGGGCACGGGGGTCAGTGAGGCTGGCTCTTCACGAGCGTGTCGTAGGCGGTCTGGTCGAGGAGGCTTCCCAGTTCGGCCGTGTCGGCCGGGCGGAGCTTCACGAGCCAGCCGGCCCCGTAGGGATCCTGGCCGAGCGTCTCGAGGTTGCCGGGCAGGGCCGCGTTGACGGCCACCACCTCGCCCGAGACCGGGGCGTAGACGTCGCTCACGGCCTTGACGCTCTCGATCTCGCCGATCGACTCGCCCGCCTTCACGGCGCGGCCCACTTCGGGCAGCTGCATGAAGACGAGGTCGGTGAGCGCCTCCACGGCGTAGGCCGAGATGCCGACCGTGGCCAGGCCGTCGTCGTCGAGGCGGATCCATTCGTGGGTCTTGGCGAACTTCGGTGCGGCGGCCATCGCGGGCTCCGGGATGTCTCGGGGGAGGGGGTTGCCCGGCGGCGGGCGTGGACGGGGCAGGATAGCCGATCCCTTCAGGATCGTGTCGCCGGCCGGCGGTAGAAGGGCAGGGGGGCGACGCGGGCGGGCGCGGCGGTGTCGCGGATCAAGACGTCGAGCGGCGTCCCCTCGGCGGCCGCGTCGCGGTCGACCAGCGCCATCGCGGCCGCCGTGCCGAGCGTGGGGCAGTAGCTGCCGCTGGTCACGGTGCCCACGACCGCGGTCGCGTCGCCGGGCCGCGTGACGGTGGATCCCTCGCGGGCGGCTCGCTTGCCCTCACAGACGAGCCCTACGCGAACCCGCCCGGCCGGATCGATTGGCAGGTTTCGCAACACGGCTGCGCCGGGAAACTCCCGCGATGCGCCGGTGGTCGCGGTGAGGTTCACGGCAAAACCCAGGCCGAGGGCGAAGGGGTCGCTCGCTGCGACGAGCTCATGGCCGTAGAGCGGCATGCCCGCCTCGAGCCGGAGCGTGTCGCGGGCGCCGAGGCCGCAGGGCACCACGCCGAGCGGGGCTCCGGCGGCGAGGATCGCTTCCCACACGGCCACGGCGTCTGCCGCGGCCACGACGAGCTCGAGGCCGTCTTCGCCGGTGTAGCCCGTGCGGCTCACGGCCGCGGGCCGGCCGGCGACGGTGGCCGTGCTGGCCCGGTAGTTCGTGAGCGCCCCGATGGCGGTGGCGTCGGCGGCGGGGCAGAGGCCGGCGACGAGCTCGACCGCCCGCGGGCCCTGCACGGCGATCATGGCCGTATCGCGGGTGTGGTCGGTGAGCGTCACACCTGCCGCCGGCAGGCGGCTTTTCAGCCAGGCCACCACGCGGTCGCGGTTGCTCGCATTGACGACCAGCGCGAGCCGCGGCGAGCCGTCGGCGGCGTCTGCCTCGCGGGCCACGAGCGCGTCGTCGAGGATGCTCACGCCCGTCGGCCCCTCGTCGCTCGTTACGAGCGTGTAGCGGACCTGGCCCGGGGCGAGATCGGCCACGCGGCGCGTGAGCAGCGAATCGAGCCAGCCGATCGCCCCGCGGCCCGTGACGGAGAGCCGGCCCATGTGCGAGACGTCGAAGAGCCCCGCCGCCCGGCGTGCGGCAAGGTGT
>CAXNGP010000147.1:0-5718 GCA_964201845.1 Pirellulales bacterium | reverse complement strand
CGGGCGTGCCGGGCCCGACCACGCCGATCCGACAGCCCCTGTCGACCGCCTCGCAGGCGAGGTGGCCCAGGTAGCCTCCGCGGTCGTCCTGATCGTGAAACCGCTCGTCGGAAAGTTCGATCCGCTCCACGGCGGCGCCGCGGCTCGTGAGCGTGACGAGGAGCCGGGCTGGATCGGCGGGATCGAGCGAGCCGAGCGTGAACCGCTGCCGCGGGGCCGCCTCGCCGCCGGCTGCATCGGCTGCGTCGGGGGCTTCCTCGGCGGCCGCCGCTGCCTGGCCGGCAGCGTTGCTTCCCCGCTCACCGGCGGCGATCTCCGCCGGCGTTGCTGCGGCGGCCGGCGGCTCCGGGGGCGTTGGGTAGAGCCACGCCTGGAGCACCTGGCTGGTGACCACGATCGCCAGCGCGATGGCGAAGAACGAGACGTAGCGGCGTTCCACGACGGGCTTCCGGGGTGATCAAGACGCCCCGGTGGCTGAACGGCCGGTGGGGATTTCGAATCCAAATCGCGGACTGGAGTATACCGCGACGGCGGCGGCCGGCGCTACCGTCCCTGCGCGAGCCGGTCGCCGAGGAAGTTGTCGAGGTCGGGAATGGCGTGGATCTTCTTTCGCGTGGTCTCGAGCGGGTAGCTGATCCGCCGAAACCGCACCCGCCGGTCGTCCTCGAGGACGACGTAGCAACTGCGGGGATCCTCGTCGCGGGGCTGCCCGACCGAGCCCACGTTGACCATCGCCTTGCCGGCCGGCAGTTCGATCGCCACCTCCGTCTCACCGGCCGGCACACCGGGCGAGATGAACTCGGGCGACGTCGTGAACACGCCCGGGATGTGGGTGTGGCCCTGGAAGCAGTAGCGGGGCACCAGCTCGAAGATGTGCTCCATCTTGAGCGGGTTGTAGATGTCCTCGGGGAACACGTATTCATCGAGCGGCCGGCGGGCCGACCCGTGCACGAACATCAGCTCCCCGTCGAGGTGGTTGCGGGAAAGCTCGCCCAGGAAATCGCTGACGAGATTGGCCGAGTTGCGGGGCAGCCGGTCGTGCATCTCGATCTGGCTGCGCGTCCAGCGGATCGCCCGCTCGGCGCCCGAGTTGAAGCCGTCTGGATCGAACAGCGCGCCCTGGTCGTGGTTGCCCAGGATCACCACGCTGCATCGGTCGCGGACGAGCTTGGCGCACTCGCAGGGATTGGGCCCGTAGCCGACGATGTCGCCCAGGCAAAAGACCGCGTCGACCCGCTGCCGGTCGATGTCCTCGAGCACGGCCTGGAGGGCCTCGAGGTTGCCGTGGATGTCGCTGATGATGGCCCGCTTCACGTCCGCTTCCAGCCGCGTCGGGCCCGCCGCCGGATCGCGGCGGGCGAGCCGACTCCTTGTCAATGATAGCCGGGGAGGCTACGACCGGCGGAAGAGCCGGTCAAGAATCGCCCGCGGAACAGCCGTGATGAGAACGATCGCCATCGACACGAGCCTGGCGGCGGGCAGCGTGGCCGCCTGCGCCGACGGGGCCCGGGCCGCACGGGCACTGGGACCGGCCGGCGAGCACGCCCGGCTCGTGGCCGCCGCGATCGCCGAGGTCGCCGCCGAACTCGGCTGGACACCCGCCGACGCGGAGCTCGTGGCCGTGGTCCGGGGACCGGGATCGTTCACGGGCCTGCGGGTGGGCGTGACCACCGCGAAGGCGATCGCCTGGGCGAGCGGTGCGAGGCTGCTCGGCGTGTCGGGGTTCGAGGTCGTGGCCGCCGAAACCGCCCGACTCACCGGCCACGACGCAGGGCCGCTGGCGATCGCCTACGACGCGGGCCGGGGAGAGGTCTACGCCGCGGTCGCCCAGCCGGCGGCGGGCGGCGACTGGGGGATCGGACCAGCGGCGCTGGTGGCCGCCGACCGCTGGATCGAGTCGCTCCCGAGCGAATGCCTGGTGACGGGGCCGGCCCTCGCAGCCTTGGCCGAGCGGATCGCCGCCGCCGGCCATCGGCTCGCTCCGGAGGCGGCTTGGCATCCGTCGGCCCTCGCCGCGGCCGCGCTCGCGATCCCACGAGCCGCCGCCGGCGTCTCTCATCCACCCGCCTCGCTCGTGCCCGAGTATCTGCGGCCGAGCTACGCCGACGAGCGGGCCGGGTAGCCAACACGCAGGCCCCAACGCGGACAAGGTTCCGAAACAGGCCTCCGAGGGGCCAGCCCCATGCCAATCGAGAGGCGTAGGAAACCGAGCGCAGCCAGGATGGCGGAGCGAGGTTTCCTCCGAGCGAGCGAAGGCCAGGCGGGCACCGATCCGCCGCAGGCGGATTGGTCGCGGAGCGAGCGGCCGCGAGATGGCATGGGCCTGGCCCCGAGCCGCGTCACCCTCGACGTGCGTGAATCGGGCCCCGGCGCGGCCAAACTCCGGGTACATTGATCGGCCCTGGAGGGCCCGTCGCGGGTTCTCATCCCCAGCCGACAGGTAGGCCATGCGCCCGATCACCAAGCTCCTCGTCGCCAATCGCAGCGAGATCGCGATCCGCGTCTTCCGCTCGGCCCACGAACTGGGCATCCGGACGGTGGCGATCTACGCCCACGAGGACCGCTTCGCCCTTCACCGGTTCAAGGCCGATGAAGCCTACCTCGTGGGCAAGCCGGGCGAGCCCATCCGTTCCTACCTCGACATTCCGGGGATCGTGGCGCTGGCGAAGGACCGGGGCGTCGATGCCATCCATCCGGGCTACGGGTTTCTTTCCGAGAACCCGGAGTTCGCGGCCGCCTGCATCGCGGCGGGCATCACCTTCGTCGGCCCCCGGGTCGAACTGCTCAAGACGCTCGGTGACAAGACCGCGGCCCGTGAGTTGGCCGCCCGCGCCGGCGTGCCGATCCTGGCGGGCAGCGCCGAGCCGCTCTCGAGCCTGGCCGACGCCAAGAAAATCGCCCGCGACCTCGGCTACCCCGTGATCCTCAAGGCGGCCCACGGTGGCGGCGGCCGCGGGATGCGGGTGGTCCACGGCGAGGAGGAACTCGCCGTCGCCCTCGAGAGCGCCCAGCGGGAGAGCAAGACGGCCTTCGGCTCGGCCAGCGTGTTCGTGGAGAAGTTCATCCAGCGGGCCCGGCACATCGAGGTGCAGCTGCTCGGCGACCTGCACGGCAACCTCGTGCACCTCTTCGAGCGCGACTGCTCCGTGCAGCGGCGACATCAGAAGGTGGTCGAGGTGGCACCGGCCCCGAACCTCGCCCCCGCGCTCCGCGACGGGATCTGCGCGGCGGCCCTCGCGATCGGCCGCACCGCCCGCTACGAGAACGCGGGCACCGTCGAGTTTCTGGTCGACGCCGACACGGGCCGGTTCTACTTCATCGAAGTCAACCCCCGGATCCAGGTCGAGCACACCGTCACCGAGGAGATCACCGGGGTCGACATCGTCCGCCGCCAGCTGCGGGTGGCCGAGGGCTGGAAGCTCTCGGATCCGCAGATCGGCCTCGGCGACCAGGCGGCCATCAAGTCGATGGGCACGGCCGTGCAGTGCCGCGTGACCACCGAGGACCCGGAAAACCGCTTCCTCCCCGACTACGGCCGGATCACGGCCTACCGCTCCGCCAGCGGCATGGGGATCCGGCTCGACGCCGGCAGCGCCTTCTCGGGCGCCGTCGTCACCCCCTACTTCGACTCGCTGCTCGTGAAGGTCACGGCCCGCGGGCTGACGCTGGACGAGGCGGCCGGCCACGTGGAGCGGTGCCTGCAGGAGTTTCGCGTCCGCGGGGTGAAGACCAACATCCCGTTCCTCGTGAACCTGGTCACGCACCCGGAGTTCCTGGCCGGCAAGTGCACCACGCGGTTCATCGACGAGACGCCGGCGCTGTTCGACTTCCCGATCCGCCGCGACCGGGCCACGAAGCTGCTCGAATACCTGGGCGACGTAATCGTCAACGGCAGCCCGCTCGTGAAGGGCCGCCCGGCGGCCGTCCGCCGCGAGCCGGCCCCGATCCCCGAGCATGACCGACTCGCCCCGCCCCGGCCGGGCACGCGCGATCGGCTCAAGCAGCTCGGCCCGGAGAAGTTCGCCGCGTGGGTCCGCGACCACAAGGGGCTGCTCGTCACCGACACGACGATGCGCGACGCCCATCAGTCGCTGCTCGCCACCCGGATGCGGAGCTACGACATGCTCGCCGTGGCCGAAGCCTACGCGCGACTCGGCGACGGGCTGTTCTCGCTGGAGATGTGGGGGGGCGCCACCTTCGACACCTCGATGCGGTTCCTCAAGGAGTGCCCCTGGGACCGGCTCCTGCAACTGCGGGAGCGGATCCCCAACGTCCTCTTCCAGATGTTGCTCCGGGCGAGCAACGCCGTCGGTTACACCAACTACCCCGACAACGTCGTGCAGGAGTTCGTCAAGGAGTCGGCGGCTGCGGGCATCGACGTGTTCCGCGTCTTCGACCCGCTGAACTGGGTACCGAACATGCGGGTGGCGATCGAGGCCGTCCGCGAGAGCGGGACGATCTGCGAGGCGGCGATCTGCTACACGGGGGACGTGCTCGACCCGGCCCGCCCGAAGTATTCGCTCGCCTATTACGTGAGCCTCGCGAAGGAACTGGAGAAGCTCGGGGCCCAGATGCTGGCCATCAAGGACATGGCCGGCCTGTGCAAGCCCTTCGCCGCCGGCAAGCTGGTCGAGGCCCTGCGGGCCGAAATCGGCATCCCGATCCACTTCCACACCCACGACACGGCCGGGTCGCAACTGGCCTCGCTCCTGGAGGCGGCCCGCCATGGCGCGAGCGTGGTCGATGCCGCGCTGGCCCCGTTCGCCGGCCTCACGAGCCAGCCCAACCTGAACGCGCTCGTCGACGCCGTCCGCCACACGCCGCTCGACACCGGCCTCGACACCGACGACCTCCGGCACCTCGCCCACTATTGGTCGGCCGTCCGCGACCACTACACCGCCTTCGAGTGCGGCATGAAGGCCCCCGACGCCGACCTCTACCTCCACGAAATGCCCGGCGGGCAGTTCACGAACCTGCTCGAGCAGGCCAAGGCGCTGGGCTTGGGCGACCGCTGGGAAGAGGTCTGCCGGGCCTATGCCGACGTGAACCGCGTGCTCGGCGACATCGTCAAGGTGACGCCCACGAGCAAGGCCGTCGGCGACCTGGCGCTCCTGCTCGTGACCAACGGCCTCACGGCCGACGACCTCGTCGACGACTCCCGCGAGATCGCGTTCCCCGAGTCGGCGATCGACCTCCTGGCCGGCCGGATGGGGCAGCCACCGGGCGGCTTCCCGCCGGCGGTCGTGAAGCGGGTGGTCAAGAATGGCCAGGTCGTGACCGGCCGGCCGGGCGAGTCGATGCCGCCGGCCGACTTCGCCGCGGCCGCCAAGGCCACCGGCGAACTCGTGGGCCGGACGGCCTCTCCCCGCGAGGTGCTCTCCTGGCTCCTCTACCCGCGGGTGTTCCAGGACTTCGCCCGCCACCAGGCGACCTACGGCGACGTGAGCGTGCTGCCGACGCCCGCCTTCCTCGAGGGCCTGCTGCCCGGCGAGGAGCTCGCGGTCGAAATCGAGCCGGGCAAGACGCTCGTGCTGCGGCTCCTGACGGTGGGCGAGCCCCATGCCGACGGCACGCGGACGGTGTTCTTCGAGCTCAACGGCCAGCCCCGCAGCGTCTCGATCACCGACCGCTCGCTCGAGGCCAAGGTGCAGAAGCGGCCCAAGGCGACTCCGGGCGACGCCCGCGAAGTGGCCGCCCCGATGCCGGGGCTGATCGTGA
>CAXNGP010000146.1:0-5756 GCA_964201845.1 Pirellulales bacterium | reverse complement strand
CGCCCTTTTTCCCGGTTTCAGGCCGCCTCTCCAGACGCCTTCGGGGCCGAACCGTAGAATGCCGGCGCCGATTGGCGTACGGTTTGCACTGTTTCAGCGGTGGGGTTCCGCCTGCCGTCCTGGCAGGCGACTCCGCGTCGATACCTGGCCGACGGCCAGGCCCGGTCATCCGGGCCGAGTGCCGGCGACCGAGCAGCCCAGAGAGGAAGCACGATGTACGAGCGATTCACGGATCGGGCCCGGAAGGTGATGCAGCTGGCCAACCAGGAGGCCCAGCGGTTCAACCACGAATACATCGGCACCGAACACGTGCTGCTGGGCCTCATCAAGGAGGGCAGTGGCGTCGCCGCCAACGTGCTCAAGAACCTCGACATCGACCTGCGCAAGATCCGCATGGAAGTGGAAAAGCTCGTCCAGAGCGGCCCCGACATGGTCACCATGGGCAAGCTGCCGCAGACCCCCCGGGCCAAGAAGGTGATCGAGTATTCGATGGAGGAGGCCCGCAACCTCAACCACAACTACGTGGGCACCGAGCACATCCTGCTGGGGTTGCTCCGGGAGCAGGAAGGGGTGGCCGCCCAGGTGCTGATGAACCTGGGCCTCAAGCTCGAAGACGTCCGCGAGGAAGTTCTCAACCTGTTGGGCCACGGCATGGAGGAGGGCGGCGAGCGGGCTGGCATGGGCGGCCGTCAGCCGGCCGGCGCCGGCGGCGGGGGCAGCGGCGAGGGGAGTCCGAAGGGGGGCAAGAGCAAGACGCCCGCCCTCGACAGCTTCGGCCGCGACCTCACGGAACTGGCGCGCCAGGGCAAACTCGATCCGGTGATCGGTCGCGAGAAGGAGATCGAGCGGGCGATCCAGATCCTCTGCCGCCGCACGAAGAACAACCCCGTGCTCCTGGGCGAGGCGGGCGTGGGCAAGACGGCGATCGTGGAGGGCTTCGCCCAGCGGGTGATCGACGGCAACGTGCCCGAGTTGCTCGCCGACCGCCGGATCGTCGTGCTGGATCTCGCGATGATGGTCGCCGGCACCAAGTACCGCGGCCAGTTCGAGGAGCGGATCAAGGCGGTGATGAACGAGGTTCGCCGGGCCAAGAACACGATCCTGTTCATCGACGAACTGCACACGCTCGTGGGGGCCGGCGGCGCGGAGGGGGCGATCGACGCCTCCAACGTGCTGAAGCCCGCCCTGGCCCGGGGCGAGATTCAGTGCATCGGCGCCACCACCCTCGACGAGTACCGCAAGTACATCGAGAAGGATTCGGCCCTCGACCGGCGGTTCCAGATCATCATGGTCGAGCCGGCCACGAAGGACGAGGCGGTGGAGATCCTGAAGGGGCTTCGCGACCGCTATGAGAGCCATCACCGGGTGACGATCTCCGACGCGGCCCTCGAGTCGGCGGTCGACCTCTCGAGCCGCTACATCACCGGCCGCTGCCTCCCCGACAAGGCGATCGACGTGATCGACGAGGCGGGGGCCCGCGTCCGCCTCAAGGCGATGACCAAGCCGCCAGACCTCAAGGAGATCGACGACGAGGTCGAGAAGCTCAACAAGGAGAAGGAGGAGGCGGTCGCCAACCAGGACTTCGAGAAGGCGGCGGCGCTCCGCGACCAGGCCGACAAGTTCAAGAAGAAGAAGCAGCAGATGACCCGCGACTGGCGGGACAAGAGCCGCGAGACCGACGGCGTGGTCGACGAGGAGGTGATCGCCGAGGTCGTCTCCAAGATGACCGGCATCCCGCTGACCCGGATGAGCACCGAGGACCAGGCCCGCCTGATGGGCATGGAAGACGAGCTCCACAAGAAGGTGATCGGCCAGGAGACGGCCATCAAGAGCGTCTCCAAGGCGGTTCGGCGGAGTCGCTCCGGCCTCAAGGATCCGAAGCGGCCGATCGGCTCGTTCGTGTTCGCGGGGCCGACGGGCGTGGGCAAGACGCTGCTCGCCAAGGCGCTCGCACAGTTCATGTTCGGCGACGCCGATGCGCTGATCCAGGTCGACATGAGCGAATACATGGAGAAGCACAACGTCAGCCGGCTGATCGGCGCCCCGCCGGGCTACGTCGGCTTCGAGGAGGGGGGGCAGCTGACGGAGAAGATCCGCCGCCGGCCCTACGCCGTGGTGCTCCTCGATGAGATCGAGAAGGCCCATCCCGACGTGTTCAACATGCTCCTGCAGGTGATGGAAGAGGGGCGGCTGACCGACTCGTTCGGCCGGAACGTCGACTTCCGTAACACGATCCTGATCATGACCACCAACGCGGGGGCCGAGGCGATCAAGAACGAGGCCGCCTTCGGCTTCCAGAAGCCCGACGGCGACGCCTCGTACGACAGCATGAAGGGCCGCGTCAACGAGCGGATCGAAAAGGTTTTCCGGCCCGAGTTTTTGAACCGGCTCGACGACGTGATCGTGTTCCACCACCTCACCATCGATGACCTGAAGAAGGTGATCGACATCGAGCTGGAGAAGGTCCGCGAGCGGCTGTTGGAGCGGGGCCTGAAGCTCGAGCTGACCGACGAGGCCAAGCAGTTCCTGATCAAGAAGGGATCCGACACCGACTTCGGCGCCCGGCCGCTGCGGCGGGCACTCGAGAACTACATCGAGGATCCCGTCAGCGAGGAGCTGCTCAAGGGCGAGTTCGAGGGCAAGGACACCATCCGGGTGGACTGCACCGAGGTGGCCGGCAAGAAGCGGCTCTCCTTCACGGGGTTCACGACCGCCGAGCCGGTGGCCGCCGCACCGGCGGACGGCGGCGCGGCCTGACGCGGTGAGGCGGGAGCGGGCTTCCCAGATTGCCGAGTTGCCCGAGCCCGCCTTGTTCCCGCACATCCGGCTCACGCCCCGCGACCGGCACGGCCGATACCACCCGCAGGCGTTCCGTCCGGGCCGCCGTCTGCGCGCGCGAACTCGCCCATGGCCACCGCATCCACAGCCTCGTCCGCCCCCGCCGGTCTGACCGGCTGGTTCGCCGGCCAGGTTGCCAACCTCGGCGAGTGGGCCATCGGCACCGTCGCGGGCATCGGCGACGTGGCGCTCTTCTCGCTCAAGACGGTCGGCTGGATCTTCGCCCGGCCGCAGCGGCGGGACGTGCTCGTCCCCAACTTCTATAGCATCGGCGTGATGTCGCTGCCGGTGGTCGCGCTCACCGGGCTGTTCATCGGGATGGTGCTCGCCGTGCAGAGCTTCGCCCAGTTCAAGGCCCTTGGCCTCGAGACGAGGCTCGGCTCGGTGATCAATCTCTCGCTCGTCCGCGAACTCGGGCCAGTGCTCGCCGCCACCATGCTCGCCGGCCGCGTGGGCAGCGCCATGGCGGCGGAACTGGGGACGATGCGGGTCACCGAGCAGATCGACGCGCTTGAGAGCATGGGAGCCAATCCCATCTACTACCTGGTCGTGCCCCGGTTCCTCGGCTGCCTGATCCTGATCCCGTCACTGACGGTGATGGCCGACTTCATGGGGGTGCTCGGGGGCTACTTCTACTCGCACGTGCTCCTCGGCATCGACCACCACCACTACTGGGCCAACTCCCGCGAATACGTCGACGTGTTCGACTTCCTGATGGGCGTGTTCAAGAGCCTGTTCTTCGGGGCGGCGATCGCGCTGGTGAGCTGCCACCACGGCTTCCACTGCGAGCACGGCGCCGAGGGGGTGGGGCGGGCGGCGACCAACGCCTTCGTCCACTCGTTCGTCCTGATCCTGGTGCTCGACCTGTTCCTGGGCATCTGGCTCAACAACGTTCACGACTTCTTCCGCCCCGAGGGGCCCCGCCGGCTGCTCTGATGACCGCCACCGCCATCGCCACCACCGCCGTCGTCGACGGCGGCTCGCCGCCGCTCCTGCGGGTCGAGTCGCTGGGGGTCCGGTTCGGCCGCCACGAGGTGCTGCGGGACATCTCGCTCGACCTCGCCGCCGGCGACACGCTGGTCGTGCTCGGCGAGAGCGGCTGCGGCAAGACGGTGCTCCTCAAGTCGATGATCGGCCTGGTCCGGCCGTCGGCCGGCGAGGTGCGGTTCGAGGGGCGGTCGCTCGCGCGGATGACCGACCGGCAACTGGCCCACCTCCGGACCCGCTACGGCTTCGTCTTCCAGGGTGCGGCCCTGTTCGACAGTCTCACGATCGCCGACAACATCGCCTTCCCGCTCCGCGAACACACCCGGATCCCGGCGGCCGAGATCCGGCGGATCACCGAGTCGCTCGTGGACGAGGTGGGCCTGCCCCGGACCGTGCTCGCCAAGAAGCCGGTCGAGCTCTCCGGCGGCATGCGGAAGCGGGCCGGGCTGGCCCGGGCGCTGGCCCTCGATCCCAACATCGTTCTCTACGACGAGCCGACCACGGGCCTCGATCCGATCATGAGCGACGTGATCAACGAGCTGATCCTGCGGGTGCGGCGGCGGCCGCACGTCACGAGCGTGGTCGTCACCCACGACATGCACACCGCCCGCAAGGTGGCCGACCGCGTGATCATGCTCTACCCGCTGTTCCGGCTGCAGCCCGGCGAGTCGCAGGTGGTGTTCGACGGCACGCCCGCCGAGCTCGACCGCTCGACCGATCCGCGGATCCGCCAGTTCGTCGAGGGACGGGCCGGGGGCCGGCTGATGGAGCTTCGCGAGGAGCAGGCGCTGGCCGACAAGGGCGGCGTGGCCGGCGAGGAGGAGACCGCATGAGCGACCGCGTGATGCAGTTTCGCGTCGGCGTCGTGGTGCTCGCCACCGCGATCATCGCCGGCATCCTGATCGTTCTGTTCGGCGACCTGCCGTCGCTCGTTCAGGCCACCTACCCGGTCCGAATGAGCTTCACCGACGCCCGCGGGATCGCTGACGGCACGCCCGTCCGCAAGAACGGGATCCTCGTCGGCCGCGTCTCGAGCGTGACGCTCGACGAGCGGGGGGGCGTGAACGTGGTCGCCGACATCGACTCCTACGTGCCGGTGTACCGCGACGAGCAGCCGCGGATCGCGACCACGCTCTTGGGTGACGCCGAGATCCAGCTTGTGCCCGGGGTGATCCGGCCGCCGCGGCAGAAAGTGGCCGCGGACGAGGTGCTCACGGGGGCCGTGTCCCGCGATCCCTTCGAGGCCCTGGCCACGCTCGAGCCCAAGCTGGGCGGAGCGCTCGACGCGATCACCGAGGCGAGCTCGGCCGTGACGAAGCTCTCCGGCGACCTCGACCGGCTGCTGATGGGCGACGACGACACCTTCGGGAAGCTGGTTCGCAAGACCGACAAGGCCCTCGACGACTTCAGCGCGGCGATGACCAACATCAACGACGTGATGGGCGATCCCCAGGCCCGGGCCAACATCAAGCAGACGCTCGAGGGCCTGCCCCAGGTGATCGCCGACCTGCGGAACACGGTGCAGGGCATGGGCACCACGATCGACACGGCCGACCGCAACCTGCGCAACCTCGAGGGCCTCACCAAGCCGCTCGGCGAGCGGGGCGAGGGCATGGTGGCCCAGATCGACGCCACGATCGGCCGGCTCGACGAGGTGCTCCAGCAGGCGGTGTTCTTCACCAAGGCGCTGAACGAATCGGACGGCACGCTCGGGAAGCTCGTCCGCGATCCGCGGGTCTACGAGGATCTCGCGGCCGCCGCCGCCAACGTCAAGAACCTGTCGCGGGACCTGCGGCCGATCGTGGACGACATCCGCGTCTTCTCCGACAAGATCGCTCGCCACCCCGAGCAGCTCGGCGTCCGCGGCGCCCTCGACCGCCGCCCCGGGCTCAAGTAGGGCCTGATGGTGAGGGCTCGGGGTTGCCCGTGCC
>CAXNGP010000145.1:0-5760 GCA_964201845.1 Pirellulales bacterium | reverse complement strand
CACGACCAAATTGTCAAAGAACGCAAACGAACCGGGGCGGCGGGGGCCGCATCCGGTCCGCATTCGGAGGCCGCTCAGGAGTCCCGAATCCGGGACAGCCACCATCGGCAACCGAGACTCGAAAAGTTAGCCGTTCGCTGCGTGGCCGTCAAGCGGCCGGAAAAACCGGCCATTTTTTGGCCCGAGCCATGCGGCCCGGTCGGCGTGCGACCCGGTGGGCCGCCGCCGGCACGGTATAACCATACGGATGCAAACGCACCTGGTTCGGGGCGGACTTCGCCCGGCAATTTCGCGGCTTTCTTGCCGACCCGTCGGCCCATGGGCGGCGGTCGTGGCGGCCGGCGGGCTTGCGGTCGCCGGGGGCGGTGACTCCCTGGGCCAAGCTCCCGTCCCGGTCGTCGTAGGCCGGGTGGCCACGATGCAGCTGGCCGCCGGCCAGGCGTTCGTGGGAACGGTCGTTCCGGCCCGCACCAGCGACGTGGGCAGTGCCGTCGATGGCCGGCTGGTCGAGTTTCCGATCGTCGATGGGCAGCACGTGGCCGAGGGGGAGCCGATCGCCGGCCTGCTCCGTGGGTTGCTCGAGATCGAGCGGCAAGGCGCGTTGGCCGAAATGGAACGCCGCCGGCAGGTTCTGGCCGAACTGCGGGCCGGGTCGCGGCCCGAGGAGATCGACCAGGCGCGGGCGATCGTGGCCGGCTTCGAGGCCCGCCTCGCCTACGCCCGCAGCCGGCTGGCCCGGCTGGGCCGGCTCGCGGAGCGGGGCACCAGCACCGTCGACGAACTGCAGGATGCCCAGACGGAACTGCAGGCGATCGAGGCCCAGCTCGCGGGCGCCAAGGCGGCGCTCGCCCTGGCCCAGGCCGGGCCCCGTCAGGAGCAGGTTGCCCAGGCGGCCGCCTCGGCAGCCGTCCAGGAGGCCGAGGTCGAGCGGATCGACGACCAACTCGCCAAGCACACGATCCGGGCGCCGTTCGCGGGCTGGGTGGTCGAGCGGTTCACGGAGAAGGGGCAGTGGGTCGCGCGGGGCGGGCTCCTGGCCCGGATCGCCGAACTGCACAAGGTGAAGATCGTGGCCCAGATCCCCGAGCTCTCGGTTCGGTTCCTGAAGCCCGGCGCCGAGGTCAGGCTCGAGTTCGACGCCGCGCCAGACCAGACCTGGGTGGGCACCGTCGCCCGCGTCGTGCCCCAGGCCGATCTGCTGAGCCGGAGTTTTCCCGTCGAAGTGACCCTGGAAAACCGGGTGGTCGACGGTGAGCCGATGCTCAAGGGCGGCATGCTCGCCCGCGTCTGGCTGCCCGTCGGCAAGACCGGCTCGGCCACGGTGGTGCCCAAAGACGCGGTCGTGCTCGGCGTGGCGCGGCCGTTCGTCTATGTCATCGATGGGCCACCGGAGGCCGGGGCGGGTACGGGCACCGTCCGGCCCGTGGAGGTTTCCCTCGGGGCCGCCGTGGAGGGGCACGTCGAGGTCCAAGGGGGCGTCGAGGCCGGCCAGCTCGTCGTGATTCGCGGCAACGAGCGACTCAGGCCGGGCATGGTTGCGGCCTTCGCCCTGCCTGCTCCGTGACGCATCGTCCCCCGGCATCGACCGCGAAAGAGCACCATGAATCTCGTCGCCATCGCGGTCGAAAAGCCGGTCAAGGCGGCCGTGGGCGTGCTCCTCGTGTCGCTGTTCGGCATGATCGCGCTCGTCTCGATGCCCGTCCAGCTGACGCCCGAGGTGCAGACGCCCACGATCACGGTCGAGTCTCGCTGGCGGGGGGCGAGCCCGCAGGAGATCGAGCAGGAGCTGGTTCAGCCGCTCGAGGAGCAGCTCCGCAGCGTCGAGGGGCTCGTCAAGCTGTCCAGCGAATCGAGCAACTCGGTTGGGACGGTCGAACTCGAGTTCGCCGTCGGGATCGACATGTCGCAGGCGCTGGTCAAGGTCAACACCCGGGTGCAGCAGGTCCGCGATTGGCCGATCGATGCCGACCGGCCTGTCATCCGCACCGCCAGCGCCAACGACCGGCCCGTGGCGTGGCTGATTCTCGGCCAGGCGGCCCCCGACCCGAAGGCGGTGGCGGAGGCGAGCGCCGCCCACCCCGCGCTCGCGGCCGCGCTTGAGCGGGTGCTCACCGCGCGGACGCCCGATCTGGCGCTGTTTCGCCTGCGAAAGCTGGCCGCCGCCCACCCTGAGCTTGCCGGCCTCCTGCCCCCGGAGATCGACGTGGAGGCCGTGCGCACCATGGCCGAGGACGAGATCGAAAGCCGGCTCGAGCGGGTCGACGGGGTGTCGAACGCGGATCTCGTCGGTGGCCGTGAGGACGAGTTGCAGGTGATCGTCGACCCGCAGCTGCTCGCCGCCCGGAACCTGACGATCGAAGACCTGCGGCTCGCGCTGGCCAATCAGAACCAGGACACCTCCGGCGGCGACCTGTGGGAGGGCAAGCGGCGGTACGTGATCCGCACGCTGGGCCAGTTTCGCTCCCCGGAGCAGGTCGAGGGCGTGATCATCACGCGGCGGGACGGCAAGCCGGTCTACGTGCGGGACGTGGCGGTCGCCCGCCTGGGCACCAAGAAGCCCGACGGGATCGTGCGCCGCTTCGGGGCGCGGAACATTGCCGTCAAGGTCACACGCGAATCCGGGGCGAACGTGCTGGAGGTGATGCGGCGACTCCGCGAGGTGGTCGCCGGCATCGACGCCCAGATCCGCGGCCGCGGTCTCTCTCTGACGCTCGTCTACGACGAGACGACCTACATCGACTCCGCCATCGGACTGGTCAAAGACAGCATCCTGGTCGGCGGCCTGCTGACGCTGGGAACGCTGCTCCTGTTCCTGAGGAACATCCGCTCGACCCTGATCGTGGCCCTCTCGATCCCCGTGAGCGTGATGGGGACCTTCCTGGCGCTGGCCGCCTGCGGCCGCACGCTCAACGTGATCAGCCTGGCGGGGATCGCCTTCGCCGTGGGGATGCTGATCGACAACTCGGTCGTGGTGCTGGAAAACATCTACGTGCACTGGACCGCCGGCGAGCAGCCGAAGGAGGCGGCGATCAAGGGCACCCACGAGGTCTGGGGGGCCATCCTGGCGAGCACGCTCACGAACGTCGCGGTCTTCCTGCCCGTGCTGTTCGTGCAGGGCGAGGTGGGGCAGTTGTTCGGCGACATCGCGGTGGCCATCGCCGCGGCGGTCGGGTTGTCGATCGCCGTCTCCGGGCTGGTCGTTCCCGCGGCGGCGGCGGTGCTCCTCCAGAGCCGCCATGCCCGGGCCGCCGCCGCCGTGATCACCGAGCACGGTGAGCCGAGCGGGTCGGCTGCCGCGGGCGGCGACCTGCTGACCCGGATCGGGGGCCGCTTCATGGCCGGCGTCAACGGGATCAACCGGTTGCTGATCGCCCGCCGCTGGCGGGCGGCCGTGGTTTCCGTGGTCACGATCGCGGCCGCCGCGGCGGCCACGTGGGCGCTGATGCCCAAGGCAGAGTATCTGCCGGAGGGCAATCGGAACCTGGTGTTTGGCATCCTGCTTCCGCCGCCCGGCTACAACATGGACGAACTGCTGCGCATGGGCGACCTGGTCGAGCAGCGGCTGATCCCCTACTGGGACGTCGATCCGGGCACGCCCGAGGCGGCCGCGCTGGATGCCCCGATCCTCGCCGACTGCTTCTTCGTGGCCAGGGGAAGAAGCGTGTTCATCGGCCTGCGGTCGCTCGATCCGCTCGAGGCCAGCCGGCTCGTGCCGCTGGTCCGCCGGATGGCCGCGGATCTGCCGGGAACCTTCGCCGTGGCCAAGCAATCGAGCCTGTTCGAGAACGGCATCGGATCGGGGCGGACGGTCGACATCGAGATCACGGGCCCCGATCTCGCTCGGCTCGTTCAGCTCGGCGTGCAGGTGATGCAGAAGCTGCCCGAGGCCACGCCGGGCAGCCAGAACCTGCCCAAGCCCTCGCTCGACCTCTCCAGCCCGGAGGTGCAACTCGTGCCGCGGTTGGAGCAGGCGGCCGACATGCGGCTCGACGCCCGGCAGTTGGGTTACATCGTCGACTGCCTCGTCGACGGCGGCTATGCGACCGACTACTTCCTCGACAACGATCGCATCGACCTCGTGATCAAGGGCGACGAGCGGTTCGTGCAGCGGACGCAGGATCTCCGCAGCCTGCCCGTGGTCACCCCCGGCGGCCAGCTCGTGCCGCTGGAGGCCGTGGCCGAGGTCCACGAGTTCTCGAGCGGCCCCGAGCAAATCCTCCACCGCGAGCGGGAGCGGGCGATCACCATCCAGGTCTCGCCGCCGCCGCGCATGCCGCTGGAGGAAGCGCAGGAGCGGATCGAGCGGCTCGTCGTCAATCCCCTCGAGGCGAGCGGCGCGCTCGGCGGCGGCTACCGGATCACGCTGGGCGGCACGACCGACAAGCTGGTCGCCACGTGGAAGTCGCTGTGGTTCAACCTCGTCATCGCCGGCCTGATCACGTACCTGCTGATGGCGGCCCTGTTCGATTCCTGGCTGTATCCCGCGGTCGTCATCGCCTCGGTGCCGCTGGGGAGCGTGGGCGGACTGTTGGGATTGTGGTTCCTCAACCTCGTCGGCGCGCCGTTCGGGATCTTCCAGCCCCTGGACGTGCTCACGATGCTGGGCTTCGTGATCCTGATCGGCACGGTGGTCAACAACCCGATCCTGATCGTGGAGCGGGCCCTGCAGCTCGTGCGGGCTGGCCAGGCCGAGCCGGGTGAGGCGATCCTCGAGGCGGTGCGCGGGCGGGTGCGGCCGATCTTCATGACCACGCTGACGACGGTCTTGGGCCTGCTGCCGCTGGTGCTCTTCCCCGGCGCGGGCAGCGAACTGTATCGGGGGTTGGGCACGGTCTTGCTCGGCGGGATGCTGTTCTCGACGCTCGTGACGCTCGTGCTGGTGCCGGCCCTGCTGAGCCTCTGCCTGCGGAAGCCGCGGCCCGCGGAAGTGGCTCAGCCCGAGCCGGATGAGGACAGCCCGGTCCATGGCACCTTCGCAACCGGTTCCCGGCCGATGGCCATCACGTGAGCCGCGGGGTCTCAAGTCGAAGCGTCGGCCTGCAACGAACGTGGCAGTTGGTTCCCTCGCCCGACCGCCGGCGAACGCTCCGTTTGCCAGCCAAAAGCAGCTGGGATTATGTTCATGAACGGTGACGATACTGTCGGTTTGCGGTCCTGCCAACGGCCCCCGCGTTCATGTGGTGCCAAGAACGCGCAGGGTGCTTTGTCATCGCCCGTGACGGACAAGTGTCGATGAAGCCATCGATCGTGATCGCAGTGGTCCTCCTGCTCCTCCAGGGGATCCCGCTCCCCGGGTCGGAGTTGCGGTTTGCCGCTGATGGCCGGCCGGCTGAGCTTCGGTTCGGGGCCGATGCAGAAAATCGCGTCGAAGCCTCGAAGCCAGGTAACGGCTTCGTGGTGAAAGTGTTTACCGGCGCCGCCACGACGGAAATCCGGCTCGACAGTGTGGTGCTGCGAGACGACTCATTGATCGCCTCTGGCCCGCGCAATTCACCGCGGCTGACCTTCGCCCTCACGCGGAACGACCGCTACGTTGCGGTCACTCTGAAACGAGTCGAGGGCCTGCCTGCCACGAGCCTCGCCGCGGTGCATTTCGATGTCGTGACCACGGGCACCGACGTCCGCATGATCCCGCTGGATTTCATGACACGGGTGGAACGCCGCGACCGCACGCTCCAGGCGCAGTTCAACCACCTCTGGCACCGCGCCGCCGCCGATCCGCTCGGAGGGTTTGCCTTGTATCCGGCGGGATCGGACGCC
>CAXNGP010000144.1:0-5775 GCA_964201845.1 Pirellulales bacterium | reverse complement strand
CGGCGCATCATGGCCGCTTTCGCCGGGATCGAGGTGCCAGTACTCGGCGGGCAAGACTTGCGAGCGTCCAAGCGAGCGGCGGGCCGCCTCAAGGATCTGGCCGATCTCGAGGAACTCGGCTGACGCACGGTCGGCCCGAGAGGGCTCGGATTGGCACTCTGGGGCAACTTTGCGGGCCCCCGCCCTCCCCTGCCCCGAGCCCTCCGCGCAACAAAAAACCCCCGCGAAACCCGGGGAAAACCGGGAATCGCAGGGGTCAGAGCGGAGAGGCTCCGGTCGGAGTCGAACCGACGATGGCGGATTTGCAATCCGCTGCCTTAGCCACTTGGCTACGGAGCCGTTTGGGTGCGGCCGGGATCACCCCGGCCTTCGTCACGCTACGGCAGCCTGGGCGACCTGGTCAAGGTCTTCCGGCTGCAGCAACCCGGCCGGTCGTGCCTGGCAGGCAGGTCATCCGGGTCATGCCTTGCATCGGCATGGGCCGGGCAGTTCCTTCAATCGATTCGATTTTCGCATGCTCTGAAGGCACGGTGGTCGCGAAAAACCGCGGGGGATATAGTCTCGGCTCGTCCGACAGACCGACCGGGCCGCTGATGGCGGCCCCGCCGGCCCACCCCCACTACGAGGAGCCTGCCGAGCATGGCGAACCAAGGTACCTGCGACATCGGCCTGATCGGCTTGGCCGTGATGGGCGAGAACCTGGCCCTGAACATCGCCAGCCGGGGGTTCCGGATCGCCGTCTACAACCGGACCACGAGCGTCACCGACGCGTTCACGACCGGCCGCGGCAAGCAGCCGAACGTCGTCGGCTGCCACTCGCTGCCCGACCTCGTCGCGGCCCTGAAGGCTCCGCGGAAGGTCATGATGATGGTCAAGGCGGGACCGGCCGTCGACGAGCTGATCAAGACGCTTCTGCCGCTGCTCTCGAAGGGCGACGTGATCATCGACGGCGGCAACACCCTCTACGCCGACACCGAGCGACGGACGAAGGAGGTGGAGGCCGCGGGCCTGCTGTATGTGGGCACGGGTGTCTCCGGCGGCGAGGAGGGCGCGCTCAAGGGCCCGAGCCTGATGCCCGGAGGCACCAAGGCCGCCTGGCCGCTCGTGCAGCCGATCTTCCAGGCGATCGCGGCGAAGGTGGGGCCCAAGGCCGACATCCCCTGCTGCGACTGGGTCGGACCACGGGGCGCGGGCCACTACGTGAAGATGGTCCACAACGGCATCGAATACGGCGACATGCAGCTGATCTGTGAGGCCTACTGGCTGCTCAAGCACGGTGCCGGCCTCTCCAACGACGCGCTCGCCAAGGTGTTCGAGGACTGGAACCGGGGCGAACTCGACAGCTACCTGATCGAGATCACCCGCGACATCTTCACCGTGAAGGATTCCGAGACGGGCGAGTTCATGGTGGACAAGATCCTCGACAAGGCCGGGGCCAAGGGCACCGGCAAGTGGATGAGCCAGCTGGCCCTCGACCTGGGCGTGCCGAGCACGCTCGTCACCGAGGCTGTCTACGCCCGCTGCCTGTCGGCGCTCAAGGAGGCCCGGGTGCGGGCCAGCGCGATCCTCAAGGGCCCCGATCTCGCCAGCCACGACCGGCCCGCCGAGTTCGTGGAGCAGGTGCGGCAGGCGCTCTACGCCTCGAAGATCGCCAGCTACGCCCAGGGCTACGTGCAGCTTGCCGCCGCGGCGAAGGAGCACGACTGGCCGCTCGACTACGGTGCGATCGCGATGATGTGGCGGGGCGGCTGCATCATCCGGGCCCAGTTCCTCGAGCGGATCGCCGATGCCTACAAGGCGCAGCCCAACCTCGAGAACCTGATGCTCGCACCGTACTTCACCGAGGCGCTGACCAAGGCCCAGAAGTCCTGGCGGCACGTCATCGCCACGGCCGCCACGATCGGCGTGCCAGTGCCCGCGTTCATGACGGCGCTCGCCTACTACGACGGCTACCGCCACGCCTCCCTGCCGGCCAACCTGCTCCAGGCCCAGCGCGACTACTTCGGCGCCCACACCTACGAACGGATCGACAAGCCGGGCACGTTCCACACCGAATGGCTCGATCTCCGCAAGCCCGTGGGAGCATGACTGTGGCCAACGCCTTTCTCCAAAACCTGTTCGGCCTCTCGGGCCGCACGGCCGTGGTCGTCGGCGGCACCGGGGTGCTTGGCGGGGCCCTCGCCGAGGGGCTGGCCCGGGCCGGCGCCTTCGTGGTGGTCGCCGGCCGCGGAGCCGACCGGGGCGCCGTTCGGGTCGACGCCATCAAGGCGGCCGGCGGTGACGGCACCTTCGTGAGCGTGGATGCCGTCGACCGGGAGAGCGTGCGGGCGCTCCTGGAGGCCACGCTCCACGCCACCGGCCGGGCCGACATCCTCGTCAACTGCGCGGGCGTGAACTCGTCGGTTCCCTACTTCGACATCCCCGACGACGACTATGCCAAGGTGCTCGACACCAACCTCAAGAGCACCCACCTCGGCTGCCAGATCTTCGGGGCGCACATGGCGGCCCACGGCGGTGGGGCGATCCTCAACATCGGCAGCGTCTCGGCCGACAAGCCGCTCTCGAAGGTGTTCATCTACTCGGCCTCGAAGGCCGCCGTCGTCAACTACACGAAGAACGTGGCCCGTGAACTCGCGCCGCGGGGCGTGCGGGTCAACGTGCTCTGCCCCGGCTTCTTCCCCGCCGAGCAGAACCGCAAGATCCTCTCCCCCGAGCGGACCGCCTCGATCATGGGCCAGACCCCGATGAACCGCTTCGGCGACCCCGAGGAGCTCGTGGGGGCGATGATCCTCCTCTGCGCACCGGTCGCAGGCAGCTTCATCACCGGCGCCGAACTCTACGTCGACGGCGGGTTCACCGGGATGCGCCTGTAGCCCATGCCCCACACGATCGTCATCTTGCTTCACGGCGACAGGGCCATCCCTGGCCCCTGCCGCCTTGGGCCGGCGGAGAGCAAGCCAAGGTTGCCCTCGCCGGCCTCGCCCGACCTCCAGTCGGGCGGCGATCGACCATCCTCATCCTGAGATTTCATGCCCCACACGATCGTCATCTTCGGCGCCTCGGGCGATCTGACGAGCCGCAAGCTCGTGCCCGCGCTCTACAACCTCAAGCGGGCCGGGACGCTGCCGCCCGACACGCGGATCGTGGGCTTCTCGCGGACGCCCCACACCGACGTCGAATGGCGGGCCAGCCTCCACGACTCCACCGCGAAGCACGCCGGCGCCGGCTCGTTCGACGAGGCGGCCTGGGTGGAGTTCGCCGCGACGATCTTCTACCAGCCGGGCGACATCGGCCGGCCCGAGGACTTCGCCGGCCTGGCCGAGCGGCTCGCCGAGCTGGAGGGAGCCGGCCCCGCGACCCGCGTCTATTACCTCGCCACAGCCCCGCAGTTCTACGAGCCGGTCGTGGCCGCCCTGGGGGCGCACGGCATGGCCGACGAGACGGTCGCCCCACGCCGGATCGTGGTGGAGAAGCCTTTCGGCACCGACCTGGCCACGGCCAAGACCCTCAACGAAAGGCTCCACGCGGTGTTTCGCGAGAGCCAGGTGTTCCGCATCGACCACTACCTCGGCAAGGAGTCGGTCCAGAACATCCTGGCGCTGCGGTTCGCCAACACGATCTTCGAGCCGATCTGGAACCGCCGCTACATCGACCATGTGCAGATCACCGTGGCCGAGGAGGTGAGCGTGGGCCGGCGGGGCGGCTACTACGACTCGGCCGGCGTCCTCCGCGACATGTTCCAGAACCACCTCCTCCAGCTCCTGATGGTGACGGCCATGGAGGCGCCGGCGCGGTTCAACGCCACGGCCGTGCGCAACGAGAAGGTGAAGGTGCTCGAGGCGATCCGGCCGCTCGATCTGGGCGAGGTGGCCGCCGCGGGCGTCCGCGGTCAGTATCGCGGCTACCTGGCCGAGCCGGGCGTGCCGCCGGCGAGCCGGACAGCCACCTTCGGCGCGATCCGCCTGGAGATCGACAACTGGCGGTGGCAGGGCGTGCCCTTCTACCTGCGGAGCGGCAAGGTGATGAGCTGCCGCACGACCCAGATCGTGATCGACTTCCGCCAGCCGCCGCTGGAACTCTTCAAGGGGGGCCGCTCCTCGTTCCACCGCGAGGCCAACCGGCTCGTGATCCAGATCCAGCCGGCCGAGGGCATCCAGCTCCACTTCCACACCAAGGTGCCGGGCGGCGGGATGCGGCTCCGCTACACCGACCTCGAGTTCAGCTACTCCCGCGAGTTCGCCGGCCGCCTGCCCGAGGCTTATGAGCCGCTCCTGCTCGACGTGATGCACGGCGACGCGAGCCTGTTCGCCCGGGCCGACGAGGTCGAGAAGTCGTGGGAGATCATCGACCCCTTCGTGCGGGCCTGGGGCTCGGTCGACATGCCGCCGGTTCAGGCCTACGAACCGGGCGACTGGGGGCCGATGGAAAGCGTGGAATGGATGGCCGCCCAGGGGCGGACCTGGTTCGACCAGTGCCCCGTGCTCACGTAGGCGGCTCCGGCCCGGCCGCGATCCCGGGTACCATGACGGAGCCATGACACCCCTCACCGCCCTGCAGCGACGCCCGCTTGCGATCGGCGGCGTGCCGCTCGCGTCGCCGCTCGTGCAGGCGGCGCTCTCGGGCTACAGCGACCGGGCGATGCGGGTGCTCGCCCGGCGACACGGTGCGGCCTACGCGCTGGGCGAGGTGCTGCTCGATCAGTTCGTGGCGACGGCCAAGCGGGGGCATAAGACACCCGCCCGACTCGCGCTGGCCGAGGAAGAGCACCCCGTCGGCGGCCAGTTGATGGGGGCGAACCCCGACGATTTCGCCCCGGCGGCCCGCCGGCTCGTGGCGGAGGGCTACGACGTGATCGACATCAACTTCGGCTGCCCGGTGAAGAAGGTCCTGGGCCGCTGCCGGGGCGGCTTCCTGCTCTCGCAGCCCGCGACGGCGCTCGAGATCGTGCGTCGGGTGCGGGACGCGGTGCCGCCCGGAATCCCGGTGACGCTCAAGATGCGTCGCGGCCTCGATGACTCGCCCGAGAGCCGGGACAACTTCTGGACGATTTTCGACGGCGCCTTCGCCCGTGGTGCCGCGGCGATCACCGTGCACGGCCGCTCGGTCGAGCAGCGGTATGTCGGCCCGAGCGACTGGGGCTTCCTGCGCGCGGTCAAGCGGCACGCCGGCGACCGCACCGTGATCGGTTCCGGGGATCTGTTCTCGGCCGAGGCCTGCGTGGCGATGCTCGCCGAGACCGGCGTCGACGGCGTCAGCGTGGCCCGGGGGGCGATCGGCAATCCCTGGATCTTTCGGCAGGCGCTCGCACTCTTGGACGGCCTCCCGCCTCCGCCCCTGCCGACGGTCCACGAGCAGCGGGACGTGCTGCGGGAGCACTGGGCCCTGGCGGAGCAGCTCTACGGCGAACAGGTCGCCGGCCGGTCAATGCGGAAGTTCGCGATCAAATATGCCCGGCTGCATCCCGAGCATCTCGCCGTCCGCGACGCCTTCGTGGCCGTGAAAGCGGCGGCCGATTGGCAGGCCGTGCTCGATCGTCACTACGCCATCGACGCACCGGGCCGTGATCCGTCCGGCGACATCGACGAGACGGCCGACTGCGGCGGCTAGACGCCCGGCGGGGCATCCATGCCCCCGGCGGGCTTCGCGGCACTCCGGCCTTCGGCCGCTGCCGCCGGCCGCACCTCCGGGCGGCCGTGGTCGTGCGCGTTGGAGTGCGCGGCGTTCGCTCAGACGAATCCGACGATCACATCGACAACCGTTGGCCGCGAGGGGTTG
>CAXNGP010000143.1:0-5795 GCA_964201845.1 Pirellulales bacterium | reverse complement strand
GATCCGATCGGCCATCGTGACTACTACGCCATGATCGCCTGCCTCGGCAAGGCCGTGCAGCGAGACACCGACGTCGACCTCGATCCGACGGCCACGAAGCAGAAGCACGATGCCTGGCTGGCCGAGCGGCAGCTGGTCACCGCCGAGGTCGATCGCTTCCGCAGGGACGAGCTCGATGCCCGCGTGGCCCGTTGGCTGGCCACGGATGCGGCGACCGGCCAGGCGGCCGCCTGGATGGCGCTCGACCCGACCGCACTCAAGGCTGCCAAGGCCACGCTCACCAGGCAGCCAGACGACGTGATCGTGGCCACGGGACGGCTCGAGGGCAACGATGCCTACACCCTGACCTTCCGCACGCACCAGCGCGGCCTGGCGGCGGTGCGGCTGGAGGCCCTGACGAACGGCACCGGTCCCGGCGCGGGCCCCGGCACCGGTAAGGACGGTGCGTTCCGGCTCTCGACCGTGAAGGTCACCGCGGCGCCGCTCGTGGCGGCGGCCGACCGCAAGCCCGTGACACCGACCCTTCTGCCCGTCGCGAACACGTTTCAGGATGCCGGATTCGAACTGCCCAAGGCCGTCGACAACGATCCCAACACGGGCTGGGCGACGGCCGGTCAGCCGGGCCTCGGCCAGGCCGCGGTGTTCGCGTTCGGGGAGCCGGTGGGCTTCGAGGGAGGCACGATCCTGACGGTCGAACTGAAGTTCGAGGGCAACCAGCCGGGGCTGGCCCGGCTGCGGGTGGCCGCCACGACCGAGCCCGGGCGGGCCCGGCTGGCTGACGCGGCGGCACCCCAGGCCGCCCGCGAGATCGCGGCACTTCTCGAAATCGTGCGGTCCGCGAGCCACGACGAGGCGACGTCGCGGGCGCTGCTCTCCTGGCTGGGCCGTGTCGATCGCGATGCGGCCCGCGTGCTCGCCGACCAGACCGCCGTCGATGCGCGAGAGCCGAAGCCGGCGCTCACCAAGGTCTATTCCGCCACCAACGGCGCCTGGGTGATCACGGGCAACTCCCAGGGCGTCAGGCCGGGGAGCCAGGAAGTGTTCGTGCTCGGCCGTGGCGAAGTGGGCCGCAAGAAGGGGAAGGCGGTCCCGGGGTTCGTGCTGGCCGCAATCACGGCCGACGAGGCGGAGCAGCGGCTGCTTTCCGGCCCCGACAACCAGCCGCTGCCCGATTCGCGGCTGGGCCTGGCGAACTTTCTCACCGACGTGGAGCGCGGCGCCGGCCCGCTCGCCGCCCGCGTGATCGTCAACCGCCTCTGGCACCACCACTTCGGCCGCGGCATCGTCGCCACGCCCAACGACCTGGGCACCCAGGGTGATCCGGCCACACATCCCGAGTTGCTCGAATGGCTGGCCAACCGGCTGGTCGACAACCGCTGGAGCCTCAAGAGCATCCACCGGCTGATCGTGACCAGCGCCACCTACCGGCAGTCGGGCGCGGTGAACGCGGCCGGCCTGGCGAAGGACCCCGAGAACAAGCTCCTCTGGCACCGCAAGCCGACGCGGCTGGAGGGCGAGTCGATCCGGGACGCGCTGCTCCAGGCCTCGGGCACGCTCGACGCCACGATGTATGGCCGGGCCGGACTCGACGTGAAGGCTCGCCGGCGGAGCATCTATCTGAACGTGAAACGCAGCGAGCCGATCGGGTTTTTGCAGGTCTTCGACCAGCCGGAGCCGGTGCAGCCGGTGGGCGCCCGCGGCGTGGCCACGGTGCCGACGCAGGCGCTGGCGATGATGAACTCCCCGTTCGTGCGGGCCGCCGCGGAGGGTCTGGCAGAGCGGGCTCGCACGACGCTCGGCCTCGCGCCGACCGCCGCCGCGGGCGAGGCCGCGATCGACTACTGCTTCACCGCGGCCCTGTCGCGGCATCCGAACCAGGCGGAGCGGGCGAGGTTCGCGGGGCTGCTTGCAGCAAGGCAGCCGTCGGCCGGCGACGCCGCGGCAGGCCGGGAGGCCGCGCTGGCCGATGTGTGTCATCTGATGTTTTGCCTGAACGAGTTCGTGTACGTGGATTGAGCGGATGGTCCCCGGGCTGCTGCCCGGGGCTTCCTGGAAACGGGCCTCGGGAGTGTCGCATGAATACCGCACCGTCACGGATGGGCGCGCTGCTGTTGCCGGCCCGGCGGGCGTTTTTGCGCGACGCCGGCCTCGGCTTCGGAGCCCTCGCCCTGGCGTCGCTCCTCGGCGAGGAGAGCCGCGGCAACACGAGCGCGGGAGCGGCGCCGCCGGCTTCGCTCCCTCACCATCCCCCGAAAGCCAAGCGGGTGATCTGGTTGTTCATGACCGGCGCTCCCTCGCAGGTCGACACCTGGGACTACAAGCCTGAGCTGCAGGCCCGCAACGGACAGCCGCTGCCCGGCGCCGACAGTCAGGTGGGCTTCTTCCAGACCAGTGGCAAGTGTCTCGCGAGCCCATTCCAGTGGGCCCGGCACGGAAGCTCCGGCACGTGGGTGAGCGATCTCTTTCCCCACCTCTCGAAGCACGTGGACGACATGTGCTTCATCCACTCGATGCACCTCCGGGCCAACAACCACGCGCCGGCCGCGATGGAGTTGATGAGCGGGTTCAGCCGGCCCGGCATGCCGAGCATGGGCGCCTGGCTCGACTACGGCCTCGGCAGCATGAACCGGGATCTGCCGAGCTTCGTGGTGATGCACGAGCGGAAGCCCCGCGGCGACGACCAGATCTGGTCGGCTGGTTTTTTGCCCAAGAGCCATCAGGCGCTGGCGATCGACGCGCGGCGGCCCGTGGCGATCGACAACCTGGCCCTCCGCCAGGGGCACACGCTCGTCTCTCAGCGGGCGGAGCTCGACCTCTTGTCGGCGCTCAATGCCGAGCATGCGGCGCTGCGGCCGACGCAGACCGACCTCGCCGCCCGGATCTCGAGTTTCGAGCTGGCCTACCGGATGCAGACCGCCGCGCCCGAGGCGATCGATCTCGCGCAGGAATCGAAGCTCACGCACGAGCTCTATGGCACCGAGGATCCGAAGTGCAAGGTGTTCGCCAGGCAGTGCCTCACCGCCCGGCGGCTCCTGGAGCGGGGCGTGCGGTTCATCCAGATCTTCGCCGGCAAGAACACGGGCGGTGACGGCGCCGTCGACGACGTTCCCTGGGACGGCCACAACAACATCGAAACCAACCATCGCGAATGCGGCCTGGCGACCGACCGCCCCGCGGCGGCGCTGCTGGCCGACCTCAAGGCCCGCGGGATGCTCGAAGACACGCTGGTCGTCTGGGGCGGCGAGTTCGGCCGCACCAGCGACTCCCAGGGCGGCAAGGGCCGCGACCACAACCCGGCCGGATTCACGATCTGGATGGCCGGCGGCGGCGTGAAGGGAGGCCTTCATTACGGGGCCACCGATCCCTTTGGCTACAAGGCGGTCGAGAACAAGGTTCACGTCAACGACCTCCACGCCACGCTCCTCCACCTGCTGGGCATCGACCACGAGCGGCTCACCTACCGCCACAACGGCCGCAACTTCAGGCTGACCGACGTGGGCGGGCAGGTGATCCGCGACGTGCTCGCCTGACCGGCACGGCCCCGAGCGTCTGGGAGGCCCCGGGAAAGCCCTGGGAACGCAACTCCAGAAGCGGTGCGATGTTGCGAGCGGCGGAGGCCCCCGTCAGGCTCCGAATCGTGGCAAAATGCTGCTCAGGGAGGTAGGATTTGACCGAGGATTTTGGGTAGGACGCATCGCCCCCCGCCTGGAGACCATGCCATGTCGCGCCCGTCCGCCGTTCAGGGATGTGCCTCGTTCCGATCCGCCGGCTTCGGCCGCCGCGAGTTCCTCCAAGTCGGCTCGCTCTCGGGCCTCGGCCTGTCGCTCGGCGGTCTGTTTCGCATGCAGGCGGCCCAGGCCGACGCCAAGGCGTTCTCGCACTTTGAGGGCACAGCCAAGAGCGTGATCCACATCTGGCTGCCCGGTGGGTGGGCCCAGCAGGAGACGTTCGACCCCAAGCCGCTCTCGCCCGCCGAGTATCGGGGCGAACTGGGAGTGATCGACACCAAACTGCCGGGCGTGAAGTTCAGCGAGAAGCTCGCCAAGACCGCCGGCATCGCCGACAAGATCACCGTGGTGCGGTCGATGACCCACGGCGAGGCGGCCCACGAGCGGGGCACGCACAACATGTTCACGGGCTACCGGCCCAGCCCCGCCCTCACCTACCCGAGCTTCGGCAGCGTCGTGTCGCACGAGTTCGGCCCGCGGGCCAACCTGCCGCCTTACGTCGCGATTCCCGGACTGCCGGCGCCCGACGCCCAGGCCGGCTACCTTGGCAGCGCCTTCGGCCCGTTCGCGCTCGGCTCGGATCCGGCGGCCGAGAACTTCACCGTCCGCGACCTCTCGCTCCCCGGCGGCGTCGATGCCAGCCGCTTCGCGACCCGGCAGCGGCTGCGTGACGCGGTGGGCCGCCACTTTCAGCGGCTCGAGGACAGCGGCACGATCGCCGCGATGGACTCGTTCTACGAGCGGGCCTATGCCCTCGTCAGCTCCGCCGAGGCCCGGGCCGCGTTCGACATCAAGGCCGAACCGGACGCCCTGCGAGACGAGTATGGCCGCAACCAGGCCGGCCAGCGGATGCTCCTCGCCCGGCGACTCGTCGAGGCCGGTGTGCGATTCGTCACGCTGTCCTACGGCGGCTGGGACATGCACGCGCGGATCCGCGACGGGATCACCACCACGCTGCCCTCGTTCGACCAGGCCTTCACCGCGCTGGTCTCCGACCTCGAGCGCCGCGGGCTGCTCGACTCGACGCTGGTGATGGTGTCGAGCGAGTTCGGCCGCACCCCCAAGATCAACAAGGACGCCGGCCGCGACCACTGGCCCAAGGTGTTCAGTGTGGTGCTCGCCGGCGGCGGTGCGAAGAAGGGCTTCGTCTACGGTTCTTCCGACGCGATCGCGGCCGAGCCGCAGGACGATCCGCTCACCGTCGAGGATCTCGCCACCACGGTCTATCACTGCCTCGGCATCGTCGCCGACAAGGAGCTCATGGCCCCGGGCAACCGGCCCATTGAGATCGTCGACGGCGGAGCCGTGCGCAAGGATCTGCTCGCCTGACGCCGCGACCAGGCTTCGTCCGCGGCCCACTCTTTCCGGCACACCATGACCCTCGCGCGACCTGCCGTCGTGTTCGTGATCGCCGTGGGGATGCTGGCCGCGTCCCGGCCGGCCATGGCCACCCCAGCCATCTCCCGGATCGAGCCGCCGGGGGCCCCGCGCGGCGGTGAGGTGGAGGTCGTGATCCGCGGCCGCGAACTGGCCAATCCGAAGGAACTGTTTTTCGAGGGCCGTGGGATCGAGGTCGCGTCGCTCGAAGGCGTCGACGGCGGGACGGTCAAGGCTCGTCTCCGTGTGGCGGCGGATTGCCAGCCCGGACCTCACAAACTGCGGGTCCGCACCAGCGACGGTCTTTCGGAACTGCGGTCGTTCCGCGTGGGGCTTCTCGAGCAACAGGTCGAGAAGGAGCCCAACGGCGATCTCGGCTCGGCCGAGCCCCTCACGCTGCCGCGCACGGTCGCGGGCATCATCAAGGCCGAGGACATCGACTGCTTCAAGGTCCGCGTCCCGGCGGGCGGGCGGATCGCCGCGGCCGTCGACGCGGTACGGCTCGACCAGCAGATGTTCGACCCCCACCTCGAGATCGTCGATTCCCGCGGCTTCGTCGTGGGGGCATGCGACGACCATCCGTTGCTCGAGCAGGACGCGATGCTCGCGGTCACGGTCGCCGAGGAGGGCGACTACACGGTCCGGCTGCGGGAAAGCGCCTACGGCGGGAGCGACAACTCGGTGTACCTG
>CAXNGP010000142.1:0-5806 GCA_964201845.1 Pirellulales bacterium | reverse complement strand
TGATGCCGTCACCATGCCAGCGGGCCAGTGCCTCCAGCGGCGGGCGGCCCCGGCCATGCTCGGGCAGGAACACCGTCCACGGCTGGTGCTCGCGCACGTGGGCATGGATCCCCGCCAGGAGCCCCCGTGCGTAGGCGTTGGAGGCCTCGATGACCACGGCCACGCGACGCTGGTTCTGCGACGATTGCACGAGCCCACCCATGGGATCCGAGTATCTCCACTGCAGCGCGTCGCCTCGGAGAATCGCTGCGGCCCACGATTCTTCCCCATCCACGGTCCTGCCGCCATGAGTCTGGGCACCGCACGTTTGAGATTTTTTCCCGGCTGGAACGGGGAGTACAACCTGGTGTTCCGGGCAGGACCGTCAACCAGGCGGTTTGGGCGACAGGTTCAGTTTCGCAGGCATCAACCATGGGTGACACGACGACGGGTATCGTGATCCCGCCCCGCGTTGGCGAACACCTCACCGGCGACGGCCATCCGGAGCGGCCGGCCCGGGTGCGGGCCATCGCGGACCGCCTGGCCGCCGATGGGCTGATGGCTCGGGCCCGCGTGATCGAGCCACGGCCGGCGACCGATGAGGCCATCCTCCGGTGTCACACGCCCGACTACCTGCGGCTCGTCGAACGCGAGGTGGCCGAGGGCCGGCCTCGGCTCTCATCCGGCGACACGCAGATCTGCCCCGCGTCACTCGAGGTCGCGCGGCTGTCGGCCGGGAGCGTCATCGCCGCGGTGGATGCGGTGATCGGTGGCTGCGTCTCGAACGCCTTCGCGGTCGTCCGGCCGCCGGGCCACCATGCCACGCCCAGCCGGGGCATGGGTTTTTGTGTGCTCAACAACCTGGCGATCGCGGTCCGGCATGCCCAGGCCGTGCACGGCATCGACCGCGTGCTCGTCGTGGACTGGGACGTGCACCACGGCAACGGCACGCAGGACATCTTTTACGACGACGGCAGCGTGCTGTTTTTCGACACCCACCAGCACCCGCTTTACCCCGGCACGGGGCTGGCCACGGAGACGGGCCGCGGGGCCGGCGCCGGACTGACGATCAACTGCCCGTTTCCCGCGGGCAGCGGCCGGGAGGAGATCGTAGGGGCCTTTCGCGACCGGCTCGTGCCCGCGGCCCGGCGGTTCAAGCCGCAACTCGTCCTCGTGTCTGCCGGTTTTGACTCGCGGATCGACGATCCGCTTGGCTCGTTCACGCTCACCGACGACGACTTCGCCACGCTGACGACGATCGTGCGCGAGATCGCCGCCGAACACGCCGAGGGCCGAACCGTCTCGACGCTGGAGGGCGGCTACGCGCTCGACGGCCTGGCGACGGCGGCGGCGAGCCACGTGCGGGCCCTGATGGCGTGAGCGACCGCCACCGCCCCCCGCCTCAGGCCCGGACCGCGTCGAGGAGCCCGGTCGAGTCGCCGAACGCCTGCTGCGGCGCCCCGACGAGGTCGAGCATCGTGAGGTAAAGGTTCGTCATCGGCTGCTCGCCCGGCAGTTTCACATGCCGGCCGGCGGCCAGCCTCCCCCCTGCCCCGCCGGCGAGGATCACCGGCAGGTCGTCGTGGTTGTGGCGGTTGCCGTCGGAGAGGCCGCTGGCGTAGACCACCATCGAGTGATCGAGCAGGCTCCGGCCATCGGCCTCCTTGACCTCCCGCATCCTCCCCAGGAAGTAGGCGAACTGCTCCGCGTGGAAGCGGTCGATCTTCGCGATCTTCTCGAGCGCGTCTTCCTTGCCCTGGTGATGGGAAAGGCTGTGGTGGCCGTCTCCCACGCCCACCTCGGGGAACGAGCGATTGCTCCCGTCGTGGGCGAACATGAAGGTGCCGATCCGCGTGGAGTCGGTCTGAAACGCGAGCACGAGCACGTCGGCCAGCAACCGGAGGTGTTCGGAATAGGCCGTGGGCGGCCCGTCCGGAAGCTGTCGATCAGGCACCTTCGGCGGTTCCTGGTCGAACTGGGCGATCCGATGCTCGATCTCGCGCAGGCCCGTCAGATACTCGTCGAGTTTGCGGCGGTCGGCGGCCGCCAGCCCGCGGTGCATGTCTTTCGCCTCAGCCGCCACGAAGTCGAGGATCGATCGCTGCCGATGCTGGCGAGCCGCGAGGCTGGCCGCCCGCTCGTCGCCCGACCCCGTGCCGAACAACCGCTCGAACACGAGCCGCGGGCTCGACTCGGGCGAAACCGGCTGCTGCTCGCTCCGCCAGGCGATGTTGAACTGGTAGGCGCAGGCATAGCCTGAGTCGCAGCCACCGCTCTTGCGGGCGGCGTCGCAGGAAAGTTCGAGCGAGGGAAAGCGGGTCTGGCGGCCGATGGCGTTGGCCGCCACCTGATCGACGGAGATCCCAACTTTGATGTCAGCGCCGGCGGTCTTCCGCGGCCGCGCCCCGGTCAGAAAGGTCGCCGACGCGCGGGCATGATCTCCGGCCCCATCCGCGCCGGCCGTGCCGTTGCGGTGGGCGAGCCCCGTGATCAGTTGCACGGAGTCCTTGAACGGGGCCAGCGGTTCGAGCGTGGGCCCGAAGGAGAAATCGCGGCCCTCGCCCTCCGGCCGCCAGCGAGGCACGTGGACGCCATTGGGGATGTACAGGAAGGCCATCCGCGTGGGCACGGCGCCGGCGGCAGCGGCCCAAGCCTGACCCGATTGGCGGAACGACTCCAGGAACGGCAGCGTGACGGCGGCACCGAGGCCGCGGAGCACGCCTCGCCGGGAGACGGAGGCCGCGGCGACGCCCAGGTGGGGACGGCTCATGGCTTGCCCTTTGTGGCCGGTTGGGAGGCGGGTGTGGCAGGAGACGCCGCGGCCGCGCCGCCACGCATCTGGAACGGGACGCTCGCGACCACGCCGTGCACGAACGCGTCGAGCCGACCGTCCTGCTCCACCTTCTCCAGAATACTATCGACCGCCGGGCCGTCGAAATACTCCAAACCCCGTCCCAGGGCGTAGGTCAGCAGTTTTTCGGCCAAACAGCGGTGGAAATCCCGTCGCCGGGGCCCGGCGATCACCGCCGATAACTCCCGGACGTCGGCGAACCGCTCGCCCGTGATCAGCCGGCCCGAGGTGTCGAGCGTCCCGGCGGCCTCGTCGGCCCGCCATTGCCCGACCGCGTTGTATCGCTCCAGGGCCAGCCCCAGCGGATCCATCCGGGCATGACACGACGCACACAGCGCGTCGCGACGGTGCAGCTCCATCAGTTGCCGCATCGTTGCCTCCTTGGGAAGGGTGGCCGCGGCTTCGTCGAGCGCGGGTACCCCGGCCGGCGCGGGTGGCGCGGGCGTGCCCAGCAGGTTGTCGAGGATGAACAAGCCGCGCTTCACCGGGGAGGTGCGGGTGGGATTGCTCGTCACGACGAGCATGCTGCCGTGCGTGAGCAGGCCGCCCCGCGGCACGTCCTCACCGAGCGACACCAGCCGCATGTCCTTGCCCTTCACGTCTGGTACGCCATAGAAGCGGGCGAGCGGCTCGTTGAGAAACGTGCTGCGGCCCACGAGCAGATCCGTGGCCGGCAGGCCCTCACGCAGCACGTGGCCGAAGAGCATCTCCGTCTCCTGCCGCATCGCTCGGCGCACCTCGTCACTGAAGATTCGCTCCCCCTGCTCGCGCTCCTTGACCCCCAGCACCCGCCGCACGTCGAAGGGCAGCGCCTCCACGTCGCGGGTCTGGAGCCACTGGCCGACGAAGTTGCGGACGAAGGCGTCGCTGCGGCGGTCGCGCAGCATCCGCTCCACCTGCCCGGGCAGCTCGGCGCGGAGCTTTCCGGCGGCGGCAAGCTTGAACAGGTCGTCGTCGGGCATCGTGCTCCAGAGGAAGTAGGAGAGCCTCGAGGCGAGCGCGAACTCGTCGATCGGCGCGGCGGTCTCCGATGGAGTCGTGGCCGCCGCCTCGGCCTCGACGCGGAACAGAAACCGCGGCGACGCAAGCACTGCCGTCACGGCCGCGGCGATGCCGCCTTCGAACGATCCACCCGGTTCCGCCATCGCCGCCTCGCTGACGTCCACGAGCCGCTTGACGGTCGCCTCGTCCACCGGGCGACGGAAGGCCCGCTCAGCCAGCCGCCGCAGGGTGCGGCGCAGATGCTCAGGCCGCGCGTCGGGATCCTCGGGCTGAGGACCGGATGGAAACAGGCGGCGGAGGTTGGATGGATAGTCATTTCCTTTGCGTCCCGCGGCATCGGCCGTCACGCGGTCGCCCACCCGCGCGGCGAGTTCCAGATACTTCTCCATCAACAGCGGTGAAACCGAGAGCACCTCGCCGATCGTGTCGAAGCCGTAGCCGGTGTCGTCGGCCGGCAGGTCGTCCCGCAGGTTCTCATCGATGCCGGTGAGATCGCGGACGGTGTTCGAGTATTCGATCCGGTTGAGCCTCCGGAGCACGACGTGCCCCGGATCAGGCCGGTTGGGATCGACGCCCAGTACCTCGCGCGAGACGAACTCGAGCAGCCGCCGCCGTTCGCCGGCCGAGGGCTGCGGCTCGTCGGCCGGCGGCATCGTCTCGGCGCGGAGGTTCTTCCAGAGGTTCACCCAAGCCGCATGCTCCGGGGCCCCGGGCTTCACCGAACGGCCCGGGCCGGTGGCCGCCAGCAGCTTGTCGATCGCCACGTCTCCCTCGTCGGCTGCGTCAAAGTGGCACTCGCCACAGAAGCGGGCCAGCAGCTTCCGGGGCGGCTCATCGGCCCCGTGGGCGGCTGGAAACAACGCCAGCGCTACGACGACGGCCCAGTGGAAGGGCCGTCTGAATCCGCCAGGAAACGTCGCCATGAAAGCCTCGCCGGCCGGATGGAGCGCCGGACGCGCTCACCATTACGCCCATCATTATAGGTTCCTCGGACGTCGCCAAGGACGGGAGGGGTTGCCCATGCCAATCGAGCGGCGTAGGAAACGAGCGCAGCCGACCAATCCGCGTCGCGGATCGGTGCCCGTTGCGTAGCGAGGTTTCCTCCGAGCAACCGGAGGGCAGGAGGCCCGAAGGGAGCGTCCGACGAGATGGCATGGGCAACTCCGGACCTCACAGCCGCAACGCGCGCTGTCAGATGACGTCGGCCACATAGAGCAGGATGGCGAGCACCATCAGCCCCGCGGCGGCCAGCCGGCGCAGGAAGGTGGCCCGGTCCACCCGCTCCTCGAGGTCGTGCCAGCCGGCGCGGGCGAGTGACGCTCCGATCGAAATGGCCATCACGCCCCGTGTCGCCTGAAGGACGTTGCCAAACACGGCGCCGACCAGCCCGAAGCAGGCGTAGAGCGCCACCATGCCGCCGAGCCAGGCGGCCGCATACTGCACCGCGGCGATCCCGTCGCGGCGGTCGCGCGGCCGCAGCCGCGGGTCGAGCACGAACACCACGGCCGCCACCAGTCCGCAGGCCACGTAGGTGATCGCCATCGCGAGGCTGCCGGCGTGAAGCCGCGAGAGCGGCGCACCAGAGGCCGTTCGCGACGGTTGGAGGGCGTCGATCAAGGCCACGATGCAGAGGTCGGAGATGGCGAAGCCGAGGCAGGCCGCCAGCACGGCGACGAGCGCAGCCGGCGGCAGCGCCCCGCCCCGCTGGAGCATCGCGGCGGCCACGACGCCCAGCCCCACGGCCAGCCACTGCCGGCCATCCAGGCCGCCGCCGGGAAGCAACGAGACGATCGCGGCGAGCATCACGAGCTTCAGTCCGAGCAGCGGCGCGATCCGGGAGGCGGCGGCCCGCTTGAGCGCGGCGAACACGGCGGCCTGCCCTGCCAGGTAGCAGCTGACCGATCCGGCGAGCGGCGCGAGCCAGCCCCGGGTCACGGGCCACTCGGCGGGGGCGAGCCACCAGCACAGCGGCAG
>CAXNGP010000141.1:0-5831 GCA_964201845.1 Pirellulales bacterium | reverse complement strand
GGCCTCGCTCGATCAGCCGCTGCAGGAGCGCGTACAACACGATGCCCTCGCGCGCCAGCGACGACTCCCGCGGCCGCGGCAGCGTGCCGCAGAAGTAGATGCCGCGGCCGTCGGGCACCCGGGCCACCAGCGGCAGGCCGTCGGCGAGTGCTGCCAGCGGCACGATGTCGCCCACGAGTCCGCACGACCGCTGCACCTCGAGCTCGCCGACCGGCAGCGCGCCGCTGGCGAGCGTGTTGGCGAGGATGTCTTCGTCGCTGCGCCACTGTTCGGGCCGGAGGGGCTGCGGATGGGCCAGCCACTCGCCCCACGCGACGCCCGCGAAGGTCGTGCCGTCGGTCGCCTCCGGCGGGAAGAAGACCGCCTGCCCGCCCCGGGCGACGAACTCGTCCACGAGCTTCGCCTCGTCCCCCGCGGGCAGCGGCCCCTGCCAGATCAAGGCCGCCGCCTCCGCCCACGGCGCGGTCGCGAGGCCGGCCCGCGGCACGCTCTCCGCTCGGGCCACGAGCTCCTTGCTCGGCGGGATCGAGGCGGCCAGTTCGAGGACGCGACCGGCCGCGGCCTCCTCGGCCACCACGAGGGCCAGCCGCGGGGGCGGCTCGTCGAACACGAAGTAAAACTCGTTGTCGGCCTCGCAGGTGTCGGCGGGAATCGAGACCCGGCCCCAGCCCCGGGCCGATTCGCCCCGGCCCAGGGGCAGGGCGTGGTTGGCGAGCACCGCCTCGCGGCCGGAGAGTTCGACGTCGACGCTGGTCGTGACCCCGCCGATCTCGAACTTGATCGGCAGGGTCGTCGGGTCGCCGCCATCCTGCCGCGTCGCGACCACGCTGACGAGCAGTTCCCGCGCGTCGCCCCGGCGCTCGAGCCGCGCCTCGGTGACCCGGACGGCGACGTTGCCCTTGGGCGGCGCGTCGAAGGCCACCAGCTGGAAGCGGACCTGCTGCGGCAGCTTCGCGAAGGCGTCCCGCAGCCCGGCCCAGCCGCCGTCGTCGAGCCCCCAGTCGTTCGTCCGCTCGTCGGAGCAGATCCAGATCTCGGCGGTGCCGGCGGCATTGTCGCGGATGTGGTCGTACGCGGCCTGCAGCATGCCGGGGATGTCGGCCGAGGCGGCAAGCGGCCCGGCAGCCGGCAGATCCGCGAGCGCCGCCGGCGGCACCTCGATGAGCTTCTCTCCCTCCACCAGCAGGCACCGCTGGGGGGCGAGCGTGGCGAGCGTCTCGGCCAGCTGCTGCCGGCCCGTGGCGAGCTTCGTTTCCGGCGCCGCCGGGTCGCGGGCCTGCATCGACGGGCTGCGGTCGAGGACCACGATCGCCGTGTCGGGCCGCGCCCCGCCGGCCAGGGCCAGCCAGCCGCGCGACAGCGGGCGGCCGATCGCCAGGATCACCGCCGCCACCGCCAGCATCCGCAGCAGCATGATCAGCCAGTGCCGCAGCTTGGAGTAGCCGCTCGACATCGCCCGGGCCGCCAGCAGAAACCGCATCGCCGCCCACTGCACCGTCTGGAACCGCCGCTGGTTGATCAGGTGAATGATCAAGGGCAGCGCCACCAGCGGCAGCGCCACCAGCACCCAGGGCTGCAGGAACGTCATCGCAGCCCCCTGGCCGCCGCCCGGCCCACGAGGAACCGGGCCAGCACCTGCTCATAGGGCTCGTCGGTCACGACGCGGTGGTAATCGATGCCCTTCTCGAGCACGATCCGCCGCAGCGCCTCCAGGTAGGTTGTCACCGCGGCGTGATAGCGCTCGGCGATCTCGACGGGGTCGGCGAAGATCGCCCCGCCCCCCTCCAGATCGAGGAACCGCGTCGGCCGCTGGAAGGTGAAGGCCATCTCCTGCGGGTCGAGCAGGTGGAACACGGCCACGTCATGCCGGCGGAACTTGAGGTGGCCGAAGGCCCCGGCCAGTTCGGCCGGTTCGGCGAACAGATCGGAGACGATCGCCACCAGCGCCCGCTGGCGGATCGTCTCGGCGATCTCGTGAAGCACCTCCGAGAGGCCCGTCCCGCCCTGCGGCCGCGCCTCGTCAAGCACGTCGAACACCAGCCGCAGGTGGGCGGGGCTGCGACGGGGGGGCAGCGTGCGGATAATCCGCTCCGCGGCACAGGCGATCCCGACGGCATCCCCCTGCTGACTGGCCAGATACCCCAGTGCCCCGCAGATCCGCCGGGCGTAGTCGAGTTTCACGAGCGGCTGCGGGCCGGCCTGGGCCGCGGGCTTGGTGGAGCCGAAGGCCATCGAGCCGCTGGTGTCGAGCACGAGCACCAGCCGCAGATTCGTGTCGGCCTCGTACTCCTTGACGTAGAACCGGTCCGACCGGCCGAAGGCCCGCCAGTCGAGCCGCCGCAGGTCGTCGCCGGGGACGTACTTCCGGTACTCGGCGAACTCGACGCTCGAACCGCGATGGGGACTCGCGTGCCGCCCCGACACGTTGCCCACCATCGGCCGGCGGGCCAACAGCGGCACACCGGAGAGTCGGGCGAGCACGGCCGGCTCGAGGAAGCTGCGGGGCTGGCGATCGGAGAGCATGGTCGCCTCACCCCGCCTGCTCGGCGATCGTCTCCTGCACCAGCCGCCCGACGATCTGCTTGGCGTCGATGCCCTCCGCCTGGGCGGCAAACGTGGTGATCAGCCGGTGGGTGAGCACCGGGGCCGCCACCGCCTCGATGTCTTCGAGCCGGGCCATGTAGCTGCCGGAGAGGGCCGCCCGCGCTTTGGCGCCGAGCACGAGGTATTGCACCGCCCGGGGGCCGGCGCCCCAGGCGACCAGCGGCTTGAGCCAGGCCGGCGCCGTCTCGCCGCGGGGCCTGGTCTTGCGAACCAGCCGGGCCGCGAACTGGTAGATGTGATCCGGCACCGGCACGCGCCGGACCAGCTCCTGGTAGGCCACGATCTCGGGGCCGTTGAGCACGTGCTCGAGCGCCGGCGGGGCGCCGCCCGTCGTGGTCCGGGCGATGGCCACCTCCTCGTCCTCGCTCGGGTAGTCGAGCTCCACGAGAAACATGAACCGGTCGAGCTGGGCCTCCGGCAGCGGGTAGGTGCCCTCCTGCTCGACGGGGTTCTGGGTGGCCAGGACGAAGAACGGCGGCTCGAGCTTGAAGGTCTTGCCGACCACCGTGACCTTGTGCTCCTGCATCGCCTCGAGCATCGCCGCCTGCGTCTTGGGGGGCGCGCGGTTGATCTCGTCGGCGAGCACGATGTTGGCGAACACCGGCCCGGGCACGAAGTGGAACTCGCGGCGGCCCTCGGCCGTCTCTTGAAGGATGTCGGTGCCGGTGATGTCCATCGGCATGAGATCCGGCGTGAACTGGATCCGGCTGAACTTGAGCGAGACCGTCTCGGCGAGCTTGCTGACCAGCAGCGTCTTGGCGAGCCCCGGCACGCCCATCAGCAGCGAGTGGCCGCGCGCGAACAGGCAGATCGCGAGCCGCTCGATGGTCTCCTCCTGGCCGATGATGACCCGTCCCAGCTCAGCCTTGAGCCGGGCGTGGATCGAGCGGAGCCGGTCGAGCGCGGCGACGTCGTCGTCGCCCAGCCGGGGGGTCGCTTCGGTGGCAGTGGCCATGGGTTGCTCTCGAGGGACGAGGGGAAAAGGCGAAGGGGCCGGCGCCGGGATATTCCCCGATGCCGGCCCCTAGTATGCCTCCCCGCGCGGAGCCCTGCACGGCTCCGGCGGCCATTTTCGTCACTCGGGCAGGATGACCGCGTCGATCACGTGGATCACGCCGTTGGAGCAGGGGATGTCGGTCTTCACGACCTTCGCACCGTCGACCATCACGGTGCCCCCCTCGACCTTGATCTTGGCCGCCTTACCCTGGACGGTCTTCGCCTCGCTGAGCTTGACCACGTCGGCCGCCATCACCTTGCCGGGCACGACATGGTAGGTGAGGATCGCGACCAGCTTTTCCTTGTTCTCCGGCTTGAGCAACGTGGCGACGGTGCCCTCGGGCAGCTTCGCAAAGGCCGCGTCGGTCGGGGCGAAGACGGTGAACGGCCCCGCACCCTTGAGGGTCTCGACCAGCCCGGCCGCCTTCACGGCCGCGACGAGCGTGGTGAAGTCGCCGGCGGCGACGGCCGTGTCGACGATGTCCTTGGCTTCGGCCTTGTAGGCCACCGTCTGCACATGGGTGGCCGCCGCCTCCCGAGCCAGCCGCTGCTGCTTGGCCACCGGGCACTCGTCGGCCGTGGTCACGCTCCCGAGCACCAGGGCGACGAGCCCGGCCAGAGCCACCATTCCAGAGATGATCGCGCGCATCAGAAACCTCGCTTTTTGTGAAGGGCCACAACCGCAGCCCGCCTCGCCAACCAATCCACCGGTCGTTCCGGCGGACGGCAGCCGGACGGCCGCCTGCGTGTTTATAGCCCGCCCGCGGCGGGGGAACACCGGGGACCACCTCGGGCGGCTCACGCCGCCCGCCGGCGGCTCCGGGACACCCCGTGCCGATCCGGCCCGGAACGCACCTTGGGAAACAGGCCGGGTCCAGATCCGCTGCCGGCCAGCCGCGACCAGGCGGCTCCCAGGGTCGCGACCAGCCCGTCACCGAAGCGGTGCCGCCGGCCGTAGATCACCAGCTGGCTGGGGTTGAGAAACAGGCGGTCGTGGCCGGCCGCGATCAGCGAGCGATGAAACGTGGCGTGCTCCAGATCGTCGACGCCGTAACGGCCCTCCCGGTAGGCGGCCATCGCGTAGATGCCCAAGCCGCCGAAGCAGCTCGTGACCGGCACGAGCGGGGCGCCCCGCTCGTAGACGAGCCCGCCGGCCGCGGCGGTCGAGAGTGGCGTCAGGTCGGCGTCGAACCGCATGGCCCAGGTGTCGTACTGCCGCAGCGCGTTCATCGTCAGGCCGTGCCGCCGGCAGATCAGGCCGTTGGAGCCGACGAAATCCCAGCCGGGCCAGCCGAAGCTGCTGGCGATGCCGTCGATGCTGAACCCCCCTTGCACGTCGAAGTCGACGATGATCACCGCGTCGAACCGCGGGCAGAGTTCGAGCACCCGCTCCTGGCACCGCCGCCTGTAGAACGCCATCCGGGCGGCGCGGTCGAGGCAGCGGGTGGTGGGATTGACCGGATCGTCGAGCCGCTCGCTCGTGACGTCGACGCGGGGGTCGTCTCCGGCCCAACGGCAGAGGAGCAGCCGGGTATCGTCCCGGGAGTCGTTCTCGAACACCACCACCCGCGCGTCGGCGAAGCAGCTGGCCAGGTGCTCGACGCGGCGGATCGAGAGCGGCAGGATCCGGCCCACGTCACGGGCCAGCCCGGTGATCGCGACGCGGGTCTCGGCCATCGCCTCATACCCGCGCCGGCAGGCGGCGACGTACGCCTCCTTGAAATCGCCGTTCGGCGGAAACGCCTCCTCGGGAAACCGTGGGCCGCCGAAGTCGGCCGCATCGAGGAGCGGCGACCACCGGGGCGTCAGGTGAGTTCGGAACGGGTTCGGCACGGACGGGTTTCCGCCGGGGATGGTGTTCAGCGCCAGGGTGCGAGCCGCCGCAGGCGACGCAGCGGGCCGCGGAGCGGACCGCCACGATGGAGCGCGGCGACGACGGCCGGGGTGAGTGGGGACGGTGCGACCTGGGGCCCGGCGGGCCCGGGTTCAGCGGGGGCACGGCCGCGGTCGGCCGCGCGGCACTCGGCTGCCAGGTCCAGGTAGCGGCGGGCCTGGAGCCGCGCATCCCACTCGCGCTCGGCGCGGAGGCGGCCGCGACCGCCCGCGGCCCGCACGGCGGCCTGGTCCTCGGCCAGGCGAACGAGCGTCGCGGCGGCGGCCGGGGCGTCGTCGACCCCGACGAGCCAGCCCTCCAGCCCATCGGTGACCATCTCCGGATGACCGCCCGTCCG
>CAXNGP010000140.1:0-5876 GCA_964201845.1 Pirellulales bacterium | reverse complement strand
TCATGAGGTTGCGGGCCCACGGGCGGGCGGACCGGCCGGACGTTGCGGGGCCGGGCAGCAGTCGAGCGGGCAGACGTCGTGGTTGGCCGGCAGGCAGCCGATCGCGACGCGGTCGGGCAACTCCCAGGCCCGCTCGGCGATCAGCTCGCGAACGGCCGCCACGAACTCCGGCGCCGTGCCCACCGTGGCCGCCCGCGCCATCTCCACGCCCAGTTCCCGGCAGAGGTCGACCGCCTCCGTGTCGAGGTCGTAGAGCACCTCCATGTGGTCGGAGATGAAGCCGATCGGCGCGATCACGATCTTGTCTCGGCCAGCGGCGTGCTGCTGCCTGATCTCGTCACAGATGTCGGGTTCGAGCCAGGGCTGCGTCGGCGGGCCACTGCGGCTCTGATACACGAGCTTCCAGTCGGCCACGCCCGCCTGCTCGGCGACGAGCCGGCACGACTCCTGGAGCTGGACGACGTATTTCGACGTGTCGGCCATCGACATCGGGATGCTGTGGGCCGTGAACAGGACGGGCACCTGGTTCCGCACGTCGGCCGGAAACGTCTCCAGCGCCGCCCGCACGTTCTCCGCCATTGGGCCCACGAACCCGGGGTGGTTGAAGAACACCCGGATCTTGTCCACGACGGGCGCCCGGTCGCCGAGCGGCTCGCGGGCGGCGGCGATGTTTTCGCGGTACTGGCGGCAGCCGGAATAACAGCTGAAGCCGCTGGTCACGAAAGCGATCGCCCGCTTCACGCCGGCGTCGGCCATCTCGCGGAGCGTGTCGGTCAGCAGGGGCTGCCAGTTGCGGTTGCCCCAGTAGATGGGCAGCCGCGGGCCGTGGCGGTCGAGCTCCTCGCGGAGGGCCGCGATCAGGGCGAGGTTCTGCTCGTTGATCGGGCTCTTGCCACCGAAGTGCTGGTAGTGCTCCGCGACCTCCAGCATCCGCTCGCGGGGCACGTTGCGGCCACGGAGCACGTTTTCAAGAAACGGCATCACGTCGTCCGGCCCGTCGGGCCCGCCAAACGACACAAACAGGATCGCGTCGTAGGCCGAAGGGCGGTCAGGGGCGTCAGGCAGGAGCGGCATGAGGCGGCAAAACTCCGGAATGACAACAGGCCCACGGCCCGCATCCCCGGGCTCGCGCCCGGGGCTTTTATTGAGTGGGGAGACACGCGCGAGAGCTATTGGTGGGGAGACACTCGCCAGGGCGCGATGGCGACGAGTGGGACAGACTGACCCCACGGGGATTCGAACCCCGGTTACCGCCGTGAAAGGGCGATGTCCTAGGCCTCTAGACGATGGGGCCGCGTCGGGGCCGGCAACCCGGGCCACGCTCGCGATCCACATGATAGCCTGCGGCCGCCCCCCGGCGAAGTGACCGATCCAGCGGCGAGGCCGCTTCAGCCGGCGGCCGCGGACTCGTCACCGAGAGCCTGACCAGGCTCGGGTGCCGACGACACGGCCGGCAGGTCGACTGGTTCGCCCCGCGCGATCGCCTCGAAGACCTCGCGGCGGTGCACCGGCACCTCCTTCGGGGCCTCGACGCCGAGCCTCACCTTGTCGCCGCGGATTTCCACGACGACGATGGTGATGTCGTTGTTGATGACGATGCTCTCGTCCTTCTTCCGCGAAAGTACGAGCATGGGCCAGTCCCTAGCGTAGCGGTCAAACCGAACCACTCTTCCGAAAACCCCTGAAATGTAAAGCTTTCCCGGCCTTCGTCAAGCAAATCCCGGGCCTTTCGGCCTCCAGGCCGCAAAAACCACCTGTTTTCTCATGCTTTTCACCGGACGGACACTGCCGGTCGGGAGGGGGCGGCTGGCCAGACACATGGCAGCCGGGCGGGCATGAGCGCCGCCGTGCCGGACACGGCCGGGCGTCCGAGAGCCTCGGCGCCGCGGTGGGGCGGCGGTGGGTTGTTGGCCTGAGAGCGCTCCCTATACTGACGCCACCGTTCGATTCTGCGCCCCGACCACGCTGGCTCGCCACCGCCATGAGGGAATGGTTCCGCAATCTGTTCTCGGCCGTGAAAACGGTCGCCGACGGCATGCTCGTGACCCTGCGGGTGTTCGGCAAGACGTATGACCAGGACCGGCGGACGTTCACCGAGCACTTCGAATACCCCGAACTGCCGGCTCCCGTGGCGGCCCGGTATCGCGGCTTCCACCGCTACGACCTGACGACCTGCATCGCCTGCGACCAGTGTGCCAAGGCCTGCCCGGTCGACTGCATCTACATCGGCAAGGAACGGGTCGAGAGCGGCAAGGGCTTCCGGGTCAGCGGATTCACGATCGACTACTCGAAGTGCATGTTCTGCGCCCTGTGCGTCGAGCCCTGCCCGGTCGACTGTATCTTCATGGGGTCCACGCTCGACCTCTCCTGCTACAGCCGAGACGGCACGATCGTGGACTTCGCCCGCCTGCCGGTCGAGGTCGCCTGGGGCCGGTCCTCGCTCAATCCCACGGCCGTGGCCGCCTCGAAGGTGATCGTCGAACCCGTCCACGGCGGGCCGAACCAGTGACGGCCCCTCACGCCCGGTGGTGTCCATGAACCTCGTCGATCCCGCCGTCGTCGCCGGTTTCCTGGCCCTGTTCGTGGCCGTCGGTGGCGCGTTCCTGGCCGTGAACCTGATCGTCGGCTGGCTGGTGCGGCCGCGGCAGCCGAACGTCGAGAAACTCGAGGTCTACGAGTGCGGCGAGCCCACGATCGGCTCGAGCTTCGTCCAGTTCGACCTGCGGTTCTACGTGGTGGCGCTGCTGTTCATCATTTTCGATGTGGAGGTGGCACTGTTCTTTCCCTGGGCCACCGTGTTCGGCAAGGCGACGGAGCTGACCGACCCGGCCCTCGTGACCGTGACCGCCGACGGCGGCCTCACGCCCGCCGCGACCGGAGTGATGCGGGAACTCGGCATCAAGTCCCCGACGGCACCCGCCACCGACGTGCTCCGCGAGTCGATGGCCGACAAGATCGCCTGGGCCGGGGCCCGCACGGCGGCCGTCGGCCGGCCCGAGCCCACTCCGGCGCAGGCTCTCGGGGAGTGGTCGGTGACCGATGCCGCCGGCAAACTCGCCCGCACCGCACTCGTCGACATGGCCTTCTTCTACGCGATCCTGCTCGTCGGCTTCGCCTACGTCTGGTATCGCGGCGACCTCGACTGGGTGCGGGCCGTGTCGGCCGAGCGGGCCGCGGCGCCCTCGTCGCGGGCCGCCTGACCACCTCGCTCGCGAATCCTCGACTCCACCCCAGAGCCCGAACCGTGAACCGCGGCCCAGCCTTCCTCGATCAGCTTCGCGACGCGGTGCCCGGTGCCGTCGTCGGCGAGAACCTGACGGCCCTCGACCCCTGGATCGAGATCGCACCGGAGAAGATCGCCGAGGCCTGCCGCTGGCTGGCCAAGTCGAGCCCGATCCGTTTCGACTCGCTCCAGTGCATCACCGGCATCGACTGGTTCGAGCCCGACCCCAAGAAGGCGGCCAAGGTTTCCTGGCAGCCCCACACCGAACTCGTCTACCACCTCTGGAGCACGCCGGCCCGGGTGAGCCTGGTGCTCAAGTGCAAGCTGCCCCGCTGGAAGAGCGACGTGCCCGGTGAACTGCCGGAACTCCCGAGCGTGACGGGCGTGTGGCGCGGCGCCGACTGGCACGAGCGGGAGGTCTACGATCTCTCCGGCGTCTGGTTCAGCGGTCATCCCGACCTGCGGCGGATCCTCTGCCCGGAGGACTGGGAGGGCCACCCGCTCCGCAAGGACTACGAGCAGCCGCTCGAATACCACGGCATAAGAGGCAGGTGAGCATGGCGAGCGTGGCTGGTGACGATCCCCGGATCATCGAGTTCGATGTCCGCACCGACGAGATGCTCGTCAACATGGGGCCGCAGCACCCGAGCACCCACGGTGTGCTCCGGCTCGTGCTCCGGACCGACGGCGAGATCGTCTCCGAGGTCGAGCCCCACATCGGCTACCTCCATCGCTGCGCCGAGAAGATCGGGGAAAACCTCACCCACCGGCAGTGGATCCCGTACACCGACCGGATGGACTATCTGGCGGCGATGAACATGAATCTCGGCTGGGCCCTGGCCGTCGAGAAGCTCATGAAATACGAGGTCTCGGAGAAGGCGAGGCACCTCCGCGTCCTGATCGTCGAGCTCTGTCGGATCGCCAGCCACCTGGTCGGCATGGGGGCCTACGGCCTCGACCTCGGTACCTTCAGCCCGTTTCTCTACGCCTTCCGCGAGCGGGAGAAGATCCTGGACCTCTTCGAGGAGGCCTGCGGGGCCCGGCTCACCTACAGCTACATCACCGTCGGCGGCCTGACGGCCGACCTGCCGCCGGGCTGGCTGGGGCGGTGCGAGGCCTTCCTCGACCAGTTCGAGCCGATCATCCAGGAGTATCACACCCTCCTGACCACCAACGCGATCTTCGTGAAGCGGACGGCCGCGATCGGCGTCCTCTCCCGCGACCTGGCGATCGAATACGGCTGCTCCGGGCCGGTGCTCCGCGGCAGCGGCGTGGACCAGGACCTGAGGCGGGACGGTGAAGCGATCTACACCAACATGTACGACGGCTACGCCTTCGAGGTGGCCGTCCAGAAAAACGGCCACTACCCGCGCGACCATGCCTACCCGGCGGTGCCGGCCGACGCCGTGCTCGGCGACTGCTGGCACCGGTTCTTCGTGCGGATGCTGGAGGTGGTGCAGTCGATGGACCTGGTCCGCCAGGCGATCGACCGTTATTCCTCCTGCAAGGGCACGATCGGCGAGCCGCTCAAGCTGACCGAGAAGATGCCAGCCGGCGACGCCTACCTGGAGACCGAGTGCCCCAAGGGCCAGATGGGCTTTTACCTCGTGAGCGACGGCTCGGCGATCCCGTGGCGGGTTCGGGCCCGGTCGAGCTCGTTCTCGAACTTGGCCGTGGCCCCCGAACTCTGCCGCGGCTGCCTGATCGCCGACGTGCCGGCGATCGTCGGGTCGCTCGACATCGTGATGGGCGAGATCGACCGCTGAGATCCGCTCAGTGGCCCGGAGCGCCCGGGATCGGCCGGGCCTCGGGATCGCGCGGCGGTCGGTCGAGCGACAGGTAGGCGAGCAGGTCGGCGAGTTCCTCGCGCGAGCACTGCCGCTCGAGCCCCTCGGGCATCAGCGAGGTCTCGTTTCGGCGCAGCACGTCGATGGCCGACCGTGGAATCGTCTCGGCCGTGCCGCCCGGCACCTTGAGGACGATGCGGTCCGGGCCGTCCTCGGCCAGGAGCCCGGTGATCGCGCGGCCCTCGTCGGTGACCACCGTCCACGACTGATAGGCGGCGCCGATCACGAGGCTCGGGTCGAACAGGTTGGAGAGCAGTTGGTCAAAGCTCGCCCGGCCGTTGGCGGTGATGTCGGGGCCGACCTCCGCGCCGACGCCGTGGAGCCGGTGGCAGGAGGCGCAGACCCGCGTGAAGACGGCCTCCCCGCGGGTGGGATTGCCCTTCATGGTGGTCGTGAGGGTTCGCATCTCGTCCACCACCCGCTCGCGATCCGGATTGCGGCCCTCGCGGACGGTGCCCCAGCGATCGCGGACGATCGCGTCGATGCCAGGGTCGCCGAGGGCCACGAGCCGACGCAGTTGGTTGGCGTCGAGCACGGGAGCCTCGACGCGGCCCGCTGTCACCGCCTCGAGCAGCGCCCGCGCCGCCCCAGCCCGCTGCGTGAGAAGGTCGACCGCCTGCGAGCGGAGCGCGGGAGGGAGCCCGGGCAGGGCTTCGATCACGACGGGCCAAACGCCGGGGTCGTCGCTCCGGGCCAGGACGGCGAGCGCCTCACGGAGCGTCGAGGCGCGGGTCGTCGGGGCCAAGATGCGGGCCGCGAACGGGCGGACCTCCGGTGAGCGGGATGCGACGAGGGCCGCGAGCGCG
>CAXNGP010000139.1:0-5880 GCA_964201845.1 Pirellulales bacterium | reverse complement strand
GAACCTGCTGGCCTCGTTCGGCTGGGGCTACTTTTGGGCGATCGCCACGGCCGCCTACCTCGTGCTCCGCCAGGATGTCGACGGCACGCCCCTCGACGATGTGGTGATCGACGAGCCCGGTAGCCAGGTCTCCTGACCGACGGCCGAGGCGGGCGAACCTCGGGGAAACTGGCCTCGGCCGGCCGGAGAGCGGTGGGTACGATCCCGCCCCCCGTCTTCCGCCGAGAGGGCCCCCGATGGACCGTCGTACGTTCCTGCTCCGCGTTTGCGGGCTGCTGCCCGCCGTCGCCGTCGGCTGCCGCGCGACCCAGTTCGCCCGCGTGATCCAGCCCGGCGAAGACACGATGATCGGCAGCCATCAGGCGGGCCAGGAGACCTTCTGCCCGCTGCTGAACGAGGCGGTCGCGAAACTGCTCGCCCGCCACGCCGACCCCGGCGTGCAGACGGTGGCCCTCCAGACCGCAGCTGGCGCCGAGGTGCTGCCGCCCCCGGCCAAGCGGATCTGCTTCGTGGGTGTCGAGAACAAGAGCGCCGAGGACATCGGCGACTTCAAGGAGCAGATCTCCGAGATCATCGACCAGCGGATCCTCGAGTCGCAGGTCTTCCAGACGCTCAACCGCCGCTATGTCGATGCGGGCCTGCGGGACGCGCGGCTGCGGCCCGATCAGCTGATGGTGCCCGAGCAGATGCGGGCGTTCGCCGCCCGGATGGAGCAGCAGGGGCAGCCGATCGACTACCTGCTCTACGCCACGATCACCTCCGGCACCACGCAGGCCAACCGCGACTACCAGCGGGACTACCTGCTCACGCTCGAACTCGTCGACGTGCGCACCGGAGCCTATGACAAGCAGTCGGCCGAGCTCTCCAAGGGCTACCACCACAGCCGCCTGAGCCGGTGGAAGGCGACCAACCCGTTCCAGGCCAGGTGACGTCGCCAGCCGGTGCGTCATGCCGCGATCCGCCCCGCTCCTGTCGCTCGCCGCCGCCACGATCCTTGCGACCGGCTGCGCCGCCCATGCGACGCGGCTGCACGCCGTGAGGACCGCCTTCCATGCCGGGAACCTCGCCGAGGCCGACGGCCTGCTCGGCCGCCACCTCGACGACCACCCCCGCGAGGGCGACGTGCTCCGGCTCGACCGGGCCATGGTGGCGCTCGCCGACGATCGCCCCACCGACGCCGAGCGACTGCTCCGCACGGTGCGCGACAACTTCGACCGCCTGGAGCAGGAAAGCCCCGCCGAGAGCGCGTGGACGATGGCCACCGACGACGGCCAGAGGGCCTATGCGGGCGAGGACTACGAGAAGGTGCTCGTGAGGGCGATGCTGGCACTGGCCAACCTCGTGCAGGACGGCGACGACGCCGAGGCGTACAGCCTGCAGGTGAGCGACAAGCAGCGGCGGATCGTCGCCGCCGCCACCGACGAGCAGGGCCGCAACCCGAAGGCCGGCTACCAGCAGGTGCCGCTTGCTCCCTACCTCCGCGGGATCCTCCGCGAGGAGACCCACCGCCACTACGACGATGCCGCGCGGAGCTTCACGCAGGTGCTCCAGTGGCAGCCCGACTTCCGCCCTGGTCCAGCGCATGTGACGCGGGCCACGCACGGCCACCACTCGGAGAAAGGTAACGGCGTGGTGCACGTCTTCGCGCTCGTCGGCCACGGACCTTTCAAGGCCGAGGTGGTCGAGATGCCCTCCACGGCGTCGGTGCTGGTGGCGGGCGAGATCGTGAGCGCCGGCTTCGGCCAGACGCTGCCGCCGACGATCGCCCCGATCAAGGTGCCGCGGGTGATCGCGCTGCCGGGCAGCGTGGGTGGCCTGCAGGTGGGCGTGGGCGACTGGGCGGCCGGGCGGACCGAGACCATCACGAACGTCTCGCAGATGGCGGTGCGGCAGCACGAGGCCGTGCTGCCGCAGACGGTGGGGCGGGCCGTCGCGCGGCGCTCGCTGAAGAAGGCGATGATCTTCGGCGCGAAGCAGGGACTCGGCCTCCAAAAAACCGGCCTGCCGGCCCTCGCCTTCGACGTGGCGGGAGTGGCCTGGGAGGCGACGGAGAACGCCGACACGCGATGCTGGGGTCTTCTGCCCGACACGATCCAGGTGCTCAGGCTGGAGCTGCCGGCCGGGGAGCACACGCTCGCGCTCCAGCCCGTCGACCGCGGCGGCCGACCACTGGGCGACGCCGTGCCGCGGACGGTGACCGTGCTCGACGGCCGCAACACCTACGTGCTCAGCCAGGCCACCGACGCCGGGATCGTCGGCACGCCGCTCACCAACAACCCCTGATGGCTGTGGGGAGCGGTGCCGGCCCCACGCCGCTCCGCGAGGCCGTGCGCGAGGAGCGGGGCGGCGGGGCGTCACGGCCCGCGGCTCAAGCCAGCGCAGCCCCGCCGCCGCTAGTCCGGGCGGGTGCCAGCCGAGCCCGGCTCGGCGGCTGGACGCCACCGCCTCAGCAACCCGGCGAAGCCACCGAGCAACTCGCCCCGGCTGACCACGTCGTCGGCGCCGGCGGCGCGGGCCAGCGCCAGCCGCTCGCGGGCCACGTGCGGCCCGAAGGCCACGATCGTGGGCGGTGACCCGCCGGACGCATGGGCCGGCGAGTCGACGAGGAGGCGGGCCCGCGTCACCACGACCGCCGGATCCTCCGCCAGCGACTGGAGGTCGAGGAGCACCACGTCATGCGGTCCGCCGTGCGGCGTGTCGGCGAGGCTGCGCAGCGTCTCGAGCGTGGCCCCCACCTCACGACACAGGCCCGCGACCCGGCTGGTGGCCATCAGGTCGGGCGAAACGAGGAGCACTTTCAGCGCATCGGCCATGGGGATCGGCTTCCGAGGGGGCTGGGGAAGGATACCGCGTTCGCGGGCGCCCGCCCACGCCGGCTCAGACCGCCTCCGGTCCCCGGACCTCGCGATACAACTGCACCGCGTCGCCGATCGGCAAGGCGTGCAGCCGCCCGGTCGCCGAATCCCCACCGGCCTCGATCGCGGCCGTGATCGCCCGCACCGTCGGCTCCAGGAAGTCGTCGTTGACGGCGATCTCGAGGATCGACTGCTGGAGCAGGCCGCCACCGGCCGCCTGCCAGCCCTGTGCGTCACAGACCGTCATTCGCGTCACACTCACGGCGGCGAGCGCCTGCCGCACGCTCTCCACCTGCGACGGCTTCAGCGTGGCTACGACCAGGCGCATGACAGGGCTCCGCCACCAGCTCCGCCGGTGTCAGGGACGCGGCAACAGCAAATCGGCGTCGAGCACCTTCTCGATGCGGGACCGCAGTTCGGCAAGGTGCGCCCGCGAAGGGGCGTCGAGCTTGACGTCCTGTTTGGCGAGGAGCGCGGCGATCCCGGCGTCGAGCGCCCGCAACTGGTCGGCCGCGAGCGCCTGGGCGTCGGGATTGGCCGCCCCGCCCGAGATGCCCAGCGACGACAGGTCGAGCGTGCTGGAGCCGCCGCCCATGGCCAGCCCCGCCAGCCGCGACACATAGGCCCGTTGCAGGCCCCGCCGCAGGCTCGAAATGGCGGGCTTACGCGGGGTGTAGTCGCCGGCGCCGGTCTCCGTCACCTCCCGCATCACCGCCTTGCCGAGCCGGTCGAACAGTTCCGCCGTTGTGAACGCATCCTGGTCGGCTGGCACCTTGAGCTCGTTGTCGCGGATCCGGGCGAGCACGAGCGGGTCGAGCAGCCGGCTGAGCACGCGGTCCTGCCACATCAGGATCACCTCGTGCACGGGATAGTCCTCCCGATTCACCTCGTCCGTGCCCCAGTGCATCCAGCGGCTCGCCGCCAGCTGGTTGTAGAGGTCCGGCGGAAAGGAGAACGGCTTGTCACCGAACATCTCCGCCGCCAGCAGGTCGAGCGCCTCCCGCTGCCTGGCCGGATTCACCACGACGAACGGCGGCCGGGCGTTGGCGTCGCCCTTGTGGCTGCGGGAGCCGCCCAGCCCGCCCACCAGGCGGGCGGCGTTGTACATGGCGCCGCCATGCGTGGCGAGCAGCACCCCGAAGGCCTGCCGCACCCGCTCGTAGTGGCCGCCCGAGCCATCCTCCTCGCGGGCGGTCATCCGCTCGACGAGTCCCGGCATCAGCTGGGCCACGAGCTCGGCGCGGGCCCGGGCGAACTCGATCGGGTCGCTGCCCAGGTCGAAGCGGTTGGAAAGGGGATCGGGATCTCCCCACTCCGTGTCTTCGTCGGTCGCGTAGGCGAGTTCGGGCTCGCCGCTGCGGCCGGCGATCTTTTCCAGCTCCTTCCGCTCCCCCTCGGGGCTGCCGCCCGGCAGGGGCTTGTAGCCGTATTCGATCGCCCAGAGGTCATAGGGGCCGAGATGGGCGGCGTAGTAGTCGCCCTGCGGTTTTCCCTTGGGCATGATGTTGACGGGGATGTAGTCCATCACGCTCGTGCTGCCGCCGGCCTGGCGGGTCTTGGCCGGGTCGTTCAGGTCGCCGAGCGACCGAAAGGCGCTGCCCTTGAAGTTGTGACGCAGGCCGAGCGTGTGCCCGACCTCGTGCATCGCCACGAGCGTCAGCCCCTGCATCACGAGCTTCTCTTTCTGCTCCTCCGAGAGCCCGCCGGGCGCGTTGGCCGCCAGCGCGGTCGCGGCAAGGGCGGTCTCGCGGGCATGGCCGTCGAACAGCGTGCAGCCGGGGCAGCAGCCCGGGCTTCCGTGGCCGGCCAAGGACGGGAATCCAGGACCGCCCCCGGTCAGCGCCGCGATCGACTGCGGCGTGAAGGTCTCGTACTCCCGCCGCCAAAACTGGAGGAAGTCGGCGTCGAAGATGATGTCGGCGTCGAGGATCTGGCCCGTCCGGGGGTTGACCCGCGACGGCCCCATCGCGAAGCCCTGCCCTGCCGTGATCCAGCGGAAGGTGTTGTAGTTGATGTCTTCCGGATCCCACTCGGTCACCTCGGGCTGCTGCCGGACCTCGATCGCGCCCGCGAAGCCCGCCTTCTCGAAGGCCTCGTTCCAGGCCTCGATGCCGGTCCGGATCGCCGGCCTGTAGCGGAACGGAACCGTCTTTTCGATCCAGAACACGATCGGCTTCTTCGGCGGCGACATCGCGGCCTTGGGATCGGCCTTCTCGAGCTGCCAGCGGTTGATGTAGCGGACGAATCGATCCTCATCGACCTGCTGGGAGAAGTCCTTGAGCGCCGTCACGAAGTAGCCCACGCGGTCGTCGGCGAGCCGCGGGGTGTAGGAGTTTTGCGGCAGCAGGCTGATCGAGTAGCGGATGTTGATCGTCGCGCCCCGGCTGTCGGGCACGGTGTCGATCGTGGTCGCACCACTCGAGCCGTAGGTGGCCGCGACCTCGAGTTCCACGTTGTCGGGAAACGCCTTGACGCGGCCCCAGGACGAACGGTCGCGGGCGAAGGAGAAGCCGGGCAGCATGGCCGAGATCCGGGGCAGGTCGGTGAGGAACACGGCCGAGAGGTCGATCAGGTGGCCGCCACCGGGGCCGCGGCCTTTGATCGGCAGGCTGAACAGGATGCTGTCGGTGTAGGCGAGGTCGACCGCCTTCTCCTCGGGGCTGCCCTTGGTCGCGAAGAACCGGACGTTGCGGCGCACCACCTGGATCGTCTCGTCCACCTTGCGGAACTGCCACACCCAATCGTCGCCGAAGCCCAGGCTCATGCCCCCGAGCAGCGACCGCTCGCCGATCCCGCGGGAAATGCTCGTGAGCACGAAGAACTCCTTGCCGAGCATGGCGTCGGGGAGTTCGGCATGCAGTTTGTCGTCCTTACGGTAGAGGGTGATCAGACCCGGCAGCCGCGCGGCGTCCTTGAGCAGCGCGGCCGTCGCCGCCTGTGCGGCGTCCGCGGCCGCGGGGGCGGCCGGCTTGTCATCGGCACGGGCCGCCCCACCGCCGGCCCCAGCGCCCGCCCAGAGGCCGCC
>CAXNGP010000138.1:0-5897 GCA_964201845.1 Pirellulales bacterium | reverse complement strand
CCCCGTGGATCGCCCTGCCAGCCCCCTGGCCGGCGCGATCCCGGGGCGATCCCCCATCCATCATGAGCATCGACGAATCCCAGGAGGTCTATCGGGCCCGCGAGCAGATTCGTGGGCTGATCGACCAGATCAAGGCCATGTCGCGGCAGGGCAAGTCGGAGGCGGAGTTTTTCTCCGCCCTGCTCGACCAGACGCTCCAGGCGATGGAAGCGGTCGCCGGGCTCGTGTGGCTCTCTCGCGACGGAGGGCGGGTGGAGCCTGTCTGTCATGCCGGGCTCAACGCCACCGGCGTCACCGCTTCGCCGGAGGCGGAGCAGGGCCACCTCGCGCTTGTCCAGTCGCTGCTCGGCAGCCCCACGGGGCTCGTCGTGCCCGGCGGGGCGGAACTGAGCGGGCCCGACGGCAAGACGCTCGCCGCCAACTCCACGGCGCTCTCCGTGATCGCCGTCCCGATCGAGAACAACGGCGCCCGCGCCGGCCTGATCGAGATCTTCCAGCACCCGCAGGACGAGCAGGTCGAGCGGGGCTACCTCGTGTTCATGCAGCAGGTGGCGGAAGTCGCGAGCGACTATCTCCAGCAGCGGCAGGTGGTCGCTCTCGGCGACCAGCAGGCGGCGCTGTCCCAGGTGGAGCGGTTCGCCCGCGCGGTGCACGAGTCGCTCGACCCCGTGGCCACGGCCATGGTGATCGCCAACGAGGCCCGACGGATCATCGGCTGCGACCGCGTGGGCGTGCTCGTGCGGCGGCGGCGGAAGCTCAGGCTCGAGGCCGTGAGCGGCCAGGAGAGCATCGAGCGGCGGGCCAGCGAGGTGCAGGCGATCGAGGCGCTCGTCGAGGTCGTGGCCCGGGCCGGCGAGCCGCTCTGGCACCCCGACCCCTCCCGCGAACTGCCTCCCCAGATCGAGGAGGAACTCGAGAACTACATCGACGAGTCCCACACGTCGGCGCTCGCGATCATCCCGCTGGAGAAGCCGCGTCCGACGCCGGTGGTCAAGCCGGGCGGTGTGGATGCCGTGGCCGTGGCGAAGGCCGAGGCGGCCCCCAAGGCGGTGCCCGAGCCGATCGCCGCGATCGTCGTCGAGTGGTTCAAGGCGGCCAACGTCGGCCCCGCCCAGAAGGCCCGCGTGGAGCTGGTGGCTGAGCATGGCAAGGTGGCCCTCTCCAACTCCCTCGCCCACACGGGGCTGCCGCTCTATCCGCTGATCAACCTCGCGGGCAAGTCGCGGGTGCTGACCACGGCCCGCAACCTGCCGCGGACGGTGCTCGCGGGCCTGGCCCTCTCGGCCGGGATCCTGGCGCTGGTGTTCGTGCCGGCAGAACTGCGGCTCGAGGGCAAGGGCACGCTCGAGCCCGTCCATCGCCGCGAGGTGTTCGCGGGCATCGACGGGGTGGTCGAAGCGATCGCCCCAGGCATCGAGCATGGGGCCGAGGTGAAGGCTGGGCAGCCGGTCGCCCGCCTGCGGAACACCGAGGTCGACGTGGCGCTCGCCGACGTGCTCGGCCGCAAGGCGTCGAGCGAGGAGCAGTTGCGGGCCACGCGGCGGTCGCTGCTCGAGGACGAGAAGATTTCGGCCGACGAAAAGGTGCGGCTCGCGGGCCGTGCGGCCCAGCTCGAGCGGGAGATCGAGAGCCTGGAATCTCAGCGGCAGCTCTGGGAGACCCGGCGCAAGGATCTCGAGGTGACAAGCCCGCTCGATGGCGTCGTGGTGACCTGGCAGGTGCGGGACCGGCTGCTCCTGCGTCCGGTCGAGAAGGGGCAGGTCCTGATGAGCATCGCCGACAAGACCGGCCCCTGGGAGCTCGAGGTCCACATGCCCGACGACCGGCTTGGTCACGTCAACCGCGCGGCCCGGGAAGCCAAGGCCGCCGGCCGTGACCTGGTGGTCGACTACATCCTGGCCACCGACCCCGGCACCCGGCACCGCGGAACCGTCCGCGAGATCCACGAGCAGGCCGAGGTGCGCGGTGAGGACGGCAACACGGTGCTCGTGCGGGTGACCATCGACCCCGAGAAGCACGAGAAGGAGGAACTCGGCGCGGGGGCGAGCGTGACCGCCCGGATCGCGTGCGGCAAGAGATCGCTCGGGTATGTCTGGTTCCACGACGTGCTCTCGTTCATTCAGACTCAAGTTCTGTTCCGGCTCTGGTAGGAGAATCCCATGACGTTCACGAACGCCGTGATCCGCCTGGTCGTCGCCGCTGCGGCCGTGGTCGCAGTGGCCCAGGCCGACGACCTGTTCGGCGACTCGAAGCCTCGCGGTCCGGCGGCCGTCATCCCCCGCGCCGCCGGCACTGCCGTCCCAACGCCCCAGACCGATCCCGTCGCGCCGGGATCCGGCGAGCCCGTGCTCGAGGGCTGCCTCGTGTCGCTGATCGACGAGGTCAAGGTGCCGGCCAAGGAGCCGGGCGTGATCGTGAAGCTGTTGGTCCGCCAAGGGGCGGTGGTGTCCAAGGGTGACATCCTGGCCGAGATCGACGACGACCAGCCGCAGATGGAAAAGCGGCGGGCCCAGGCGGAACACGACCAGACGCTCGCCAAGGCCGAGAGCGACGTCGATGTCCGCTACTCGCAGAAGGCCAAGGGCGTGGCCGAAATGACCTACCGCAAGGCCGAGGATTCGCACGTCCGGATCCCGGGTTCGGTCACCGAGGTGGAACGGGAGCGGCTCAAGCTCGAGTGGGAGAAGACGAGCCTGCAGATCGAGCAGGCGGAGCTCGAGCGGAAGCTCGCGACGCTCGATGCCACGAGCAAGGGTGTGGAGGTGGAGGCTGCCGCCAAGGCGATCGAGCGGCGGGTGATCCGTTCACCGCTCGACGGCGAGGTGGAGGAGGTCATTCCGCACGAGGGGGAGTGGCTGCAGCCCGGTGATCCCGTGGCCCGCCTGATCCGCACCGACCGGCTCTACGTGGAGGGCTACGTCGATGCCACCCGCTGGAACCCGGCCGACATCCGCGACCGCCCCGTTACGGTCGAGTCCCGGCTGGCCGGCGGCAAGAACGAGACCTTCCGGGGTCGGATCTTCAACGTCAAGCCCCGGATGGAGAGCGGCAACTACCGGGTCGTGGCCGAGGTCGACAACCGCCAGTCCGCCAGCGAGTGGCTCCTGAGGGCCGGGCAGTTCGTCACGATGACGATCCACTCGACCCGCTCGCCGCTGCCGCCGGCGCCCAAGAAGTAGCCGAAAGGCGTTCGCGATGGCCACCGCCGAGGCGTTTCGCTCGAGCACCACCCGCGCCGTCGGCCTGCGAAAGCGGGGCGACCTGCACGTCAACCGGCAGGTCTACCAGGGGCAGGCCTGGTTCGTGGTCAAGGATCCGATCTCGCTCCATTACTTCCGGTTCCGGCCGGAGGAATATGCGCTGCTCGAGATGCTCGACGGGCAGGCGAGCCTCGACTCCCTCAAGGAGCAGTTCGAGGAGCGGTTTCCGCCGCGGCGGATCACGGTCGAGGAGCTGGCCCGGTTCGTGAGCACGCTTCACCGCTCGGGCCTGGTGATCGGCGACCGGACGGGGCAGGGGCCGCAGCTCTTCGAGCGCCGCCGGCAGCGGAAGTGGAAGGAGTGGGTGGCCTGGATCTCGAACATCATGTCGCTGCGGTTTCGCGGCATCGACCCCGACTGGATGCTGGAGCGGCTCAGCCCCTGGCTGGGCTGGATCTTCTCGCCGGCCGCGATCGCGGTGTTCATGGGTTTCGCCCTCTCGGCCCTGATGCTGGTGCTCGTCAACTTCGACGTGTTCCGGTCCAAGCTGCCGGAGTTCCACCAGTTCTTCGCCTCCGGCAACTGGCTCTACCTGGCCATCGCGTTGGGCGTGACGAAGGTGATCCACGAGTTCGGCCACGGGCTGTCGTGCAAGTATTACGGCGGCGAGTGCCACGAGATGGGGGTGATGATCCTGGTCTTTACCCCCTGCCTCTATTGCGACGTGTCGGACAGCTGGATGCTGCCCAACAAGTGGAAGCGGGCGGCGATCGGCGCGGCCGGGATGTACGTCGAGGTGATCATGGCGGCGATCGCCACCTACCTGTGGTGGAACTCGCACCCCGGCGTCTTCAATCAGCTCTGCCTCGACGTGATGTTCGTGTCGAGCGTGTCCACCATCCTGTTCAACGCCAATCCGCTGCTGCGGTACGACGGCTACTACATCCTCTCCGACGTCCTCGAGATTCCGAACCTGCGGCAGAAGGCCAACACGATTCTGGGCCGGCTGGCCTCGAAGTGGTGCCTGGGAATCAAGCAGCCCGAGGATCCGTTCCTGCCGCAGCGGAAGCTCGGCTGGTTCGCCTTCTACGCCGTGGCCTCGAGCCTGTACGGCTGGTTCGTGTCGCTGTCGATCTTCCTCTTCGTTTGGAACGTCTTCAAACCCTACCGCCTGCAGGTGATCGGCCAAATCCTGGCCGGGATGGCCCTCTGGGGCTTGGTGATCCGGCCGCTCCAGGGGATGATCAAGTATCTGAAAGTCCCCGGGAGACGCGACGAGGTGAAGGCGGTCAACGTGATGGCGACGGCCGGCGTGGTCGGCCTGGTGGCGGCCTCGATCGCCCTGATCCCGCTGCCGCAGCGGGTCTGGTGCGCCGCGGAACTGCGGCCGCGCGGCGAGGAGACGGTCTACGTCTCGGAGGCGGGCCGGCTCGAGAAGCTGCTGGTCGAGCCCGACCAGGATGTGCGGAAGGGCCAAGAGCTGGCGGTGCTGTCGAGCATCGAGCTCGACCTCGAGATCGCGGAGCTCGAGGGGCGGGTGCAGCAGTCGGAGAGCCGCCTGGCGAGCCTCCAGCGGGAGCGGTTCACCGATCCCTCGGCCGCCCTCGAGATCGGCACCGTGCAGGAGACGCTCAAGAGCGCTGTCGAGCAGCTGGAGCGGAAGCGGAAGGACCGGGCGGAGCTCGTGCTCGTGGCCCCACGGGATGGCGTGGTGCTGCCGGCGCCCGACGTGCCGAACCGGCCCGATCCGTCGGGCCGACTGGCGGCCTGGACGGGCGGTGCGCTGAGCAAGCGGAATCTGGGGGCCACATTCACCCCCGGCACCGTGCTCTGCATGGTGGGCGACCGCAACCAGTTCGAGGCGGTGATGGTGGTCGACCAGGGCGAGGTCGAGTTCGTGAAGCCGGGCCAGACGGTCGATCTCAAGCTCGACGCCTTCCCGTCGCAGACCTTCTCCGGCACCGTCGAGCAGCTCGCCGAGACCCACATCGAGACCGGCTCGGAGCGGCTCAGCGTGAAAGCCGGTGGCGCGGTGCCCACCAAGACCGACGAAGCCGGGCGGGAGACGCCGATCTCGACGAGCTACGAGGCCCTGGTGACGCTCGACGACCCCGACGGCGTGTTCACGCCCGGCATGCGGGGCACCGCCCGGATCAAGGTGGGCAGCCGCACGGTGGGCCAATGGCTCCTGCGGCTCCTGTGGCAGACGTTCAACTTCAAGATGTAGGCAAAACATGGACTTCCGGTCCATTTTTGCCTTGCCGGCCGCCGCCGGCTGGCAAGAACCCGGCCCTCCGGGCCTGGCGGCAGCGTGCAGGGCAGGCTCGAGGCAACCTCTCCAAGACTGCAGACACCATTCGCCAGCATGAGCATCCGCACGCTCGATCGGATCACCGTCTATCCCGTGAAGAGCCTCGACGGGGTGGCGGTGACGGAGGCCGGGCTACTGCGGGGGGCCGGCCTGGAGCACGACCGCCGCTGGCAGCTCGTTGACCTCGAGGGCCGCGCGGTGAACGCCAAGCGGACGGCCCTGCTGCACGCGATCCGGGCGGAGTATGGGATCGAGGGGCTGGCGACGGCGGAGCAGGGGGTAGGGCTGCAGGCGGCGGGGCCGCACCCTGGCGGCGAGCTGCCGCGGCTTGCGGCCAACGTGATCGCAGTGGCGGTCGATCCGGCGGCCCTCGCTGCCGGGGCGGT
>CAXNGP010000137.1:0-5904 GCA_964201845.1 Pirellulales bacterium | reverse complement strand
AGATCGTGCTGGACGGCGCGGCCCGGCAGGGCTTCGTGCCCAACGCCGCCATCTGCGCCAGCGACGTGGCTGCCGGCCGGCCCGCGCCCTGGATGATCTACCGGGGGATGGAGGCCTGCGGCGTTTGGCCGCCGCGGGCGGTCGTGGCGGTCGGTGACACGATCGCCGACATCGAGGCGGCCGTGAACGCCGGCGTCTGGGCCGTGGGCGTGACGGCGACGGGCAACATGCTCGGCCTGTCGCGGGCGGCGCATGACGCGTTGGCCCCGGGCGAGCGGGCCGAGCGACTGACCGTCGCCGCCGAGCGGATGCGGGCGGCCGGGGCCGACGCAGTCATCGCGAGCGTGGCCGACCTCCCGGCCCTGCTGCCGACGCTCGCCTCCCGCTGAGCCGCCGGTGGCTGACGTCAGCGGCCGTCGCGGCGGGCCTGCTTCCGCTTGCCGGCGGCGAGCGTGTGGCCACGCCGCCGGGTGGAAAGGCCGTCGAGCTTGATCTGGGCGACCGTGGCCCGCGCCTTGGCCGACCGCTGCTTCTTGGCGTCGAAGTGAACGCTCTGGCCTGTGCCGGTGGCGGTCAGCGCGCGGAGTTTGCCGGCCTGCCGGGCCTTCTTCGAGGGGCTGGCCTTGGCTGTGCGGGCGGCGGGCTTGCCGGCGGGCTTGGCCGGCGCGGCGGGCGCTGCTGCCTTGGTGGCGGGGCCGGACTTGCCCGCCTTCGGCTGCTTGGCGGTCGGCGTGGCCCCGCCGAGCAGCCGCCGTCCGGCCGCGTTGATGCCGGCGACGGCTTCCGAGAGCGTCTCACGGATGCTCGACCGGTCGGCCCGATGACCGGCCTGGCGGACCGCCTTGCTCGCCGGCTTGGCCACCGCCGTGCGGGATGGCTTCTTGCCGCGGCCGGCGCCGCCGACAGCCGCCGAGACGCCCTCGGCCAGCTCCTCGATCCGGGCTTCCAGCCGTTTCACGGCCGCCCCGAACAGATCCGCCTTCTCCAGCGACCGCGTGTTGGCCGGGTCGTTCGTTCGCGCGGAGCCCTTCTTGGAGGCGATCGATTGCCGCGCAAACAGATCCCGCCACTTGTCGCGGAGCGAACGCGCCTGCTTGATCGCAGCCAGGAGTTGGTTCCGCGTGGCGGTCGCCAGGGGCGAGCCGACGGTGGTGTCGAGCACCCGCTGCTCCGCGGCGGTGAGCCAGGTGGTGGGAGAACTGCCGCCGCTGCGGGGAGACTTTGCCATGGTGGTGTCGATCTTTCCTGAGGAAGGGGATGCGAGTGACTCCCGCGTGGACGTCGGCTCGCCCCACGGACGGCCGCCGATGCGACCCGGCCAGAACACCGAAGTCGAACCGCCACTGGAGAATCGTTGCCGAATCCTGGCCGGATGCAAGCGGCCGGCTGATTTTTCACCAGCCTGACGGCGAAAATCAGCGGCCAGCGCCGGCCTCCCGCGGGGCGTTGAACATTCGCGTGGACACTTGCCCTATCGGGAAATGCTGCGTTCCGGTGACCGTCTTTGCCTCAGCCATACCGCACCAGCATCACCCCCGCGAACACCATCAGCCCGCCCAGGACGCGGCTGGTGGTGAGTCCCTGCTGCGGCACGTTCATGACCCCGTAGTGGTCGAATAAGAGCGAACAGATCACCTGGCCTGCGATGAAGGCGGTGATGAAGGCCGCCGCGCCGAGTCGGGGAGTCAGGGTGGCGCCGGCCAGCACGATCAGGGCGCCCAGCGGCCCGCCGACCCAGTTCCACCACGGGGCGGTCCGGATGGCGGCCGCCGACGGCGGCGCGGGCCGGATCACGAGCATGAATGCCACGGCGGTGAGGATCGTGCCAGAGATCGAGAAGAAGGCGGCATAGCGGCCGTCGCCCAGTTGCTGCTTGAGGGCCCCGTTGGCGGCGGCCTGCATCGCGATGCAGCCGCCGGCGGCTGCGGCGAGGCCGAGCCAGAGGGCGTCGGTGGTGACGGTTGGCATGGGACGAGACAAACTCCCTCGATGTGGGTAGCTCGGGTGGTCAACTCGGCGAGAACGACGCCCCGGGTTGAGATGGTAATACGGTCCATATACTATCTCGTCAGTTACAGCGGCGTGAATGTCACGCCCGGACAAACCCAGTGGGAGACTGCAAGCTGATGACCGAGAAGAGCGATGCCAAGCCCGCCGCGAAGGGACCGAAGGCGAAGGTTTCCAAGGATGTGAACAAGTCCGCGGAGATCCGCAAGGTTGCCACCGCGATGAAGGCGGCGGGCGAGAAGCCGCGTCCGGTCACGATCATCGCCACGCTCAAGAAGCATGGTGTCGAGGTCTCCTCGCCCCAGGTCAGCATGGTGCTCAAGCGGATGGGCTTTCGGCCCCGTCGCCGCCGCAAGAATGGCGCAACTGGAAAACCGGTGGCCACCACGGCGGGCAGCGCGAAGGCCGTGCGGATGAAGGCCACGAAGATCTCGGTCGAGGATCTGGTGGCGGCGCAGAAGGCCGTCAGCCGACTGGGCGGCCTGGATCGGGCTCTGGCGGCGATCGAGGCCCTGCGGCAGTTCGAGGGCTAGTGCACGGCTGCAGGGGCATGCATGCCCCCTGCAGCCTTGGCGGGCTTCCGCCCGCCGGCCGCACCTCCGGGCGGCCGTGCTCGGCCGCGGGCTGGCGCGCGGCGTTCGTTCAGACGAGTCGCTGCGCTGCCACCACAACCGTTGGACTGCGAGGGGTGGCCCGTGCCAATCGAGCGGCGTTGATGGCCGAGCGCAGCCAGGATGGCGAAGCGAGGCCAGCATCGAGCGACCGGAGGGCGGGATGCCCGAAGGGAGCGTCCGGCGAGATGGCACGGGCCACCCCGAGCCTGCGTCACCAGCTGGGCGTCCGACGAGATGGCACGGGCTACCCCGAGCCTGCGTCACCAGTTGGGCGTCCGGCGAGATGGCACCGGTCACCCCGAGCCTGGGTCACAAGTGGGGAAATCCCCGTGGATTCCGGCAGTGGCCCGGCGCCCGGCCGGGCCTATGCTTAAGGGAGTCCCGCGGCAGTTCTGCGCCCGGGCGGTAACGGCGAGGGTTCCATGATTCGGCAGGCTGATCCGGACGTGATCGTGATCGGAGGTGGCCCGGCCGGGGCGACCGCCGCCACGCTCGTGGCCGAACGCGGCCATGCTGTCACGCTCTTTGAGCGGGAGCGATTTCCCCGCTACCACGTCGGCGAGTCGCTGATCCCGGAAACGTTTTGGGTTCTCGAGCGGCTCGGCATCCTGCCCACGATGCGGGAGGGTGTCTTCGTCGAGAAGCACAGCGTTCAGTTCGTCTCGGAGGAGGGCAAACTCTCCGCCCCCTTCTACTTCGCCGACTACAAGGACCACGAGAGTTCGCGAACCTGGCAGGTGACCCGCCGGGAGTTCGATCAGCTGCTGCTCGACAACGCTCGGGCCAAGGGCGTCGACGTGCACGAGGGTGTGCGGGTGCTCGAGGTCTTGTTCGAGGATGGTCGGGCGGTGGGAGTGCGGACGGCCGACGAGGCCGGCGCGGAGCGGACGGTCCGAGCGCGGGTGGTGGTCGACGCAGCCGGGCAGAGCACGGTGATCCAAGACCGGCTCGGGCTCCGCCAGTGGGATCCCGACCTGAAGAAGGCGGCCATCTGGACCTACTGGAAGGGGGCCAGGCGGGAGTCCGGCCGGGACGCCGGCGCGACGCTCGTGCTCCAGCTCAAGGACAGGAAGGGCTGGTTCTGGTACATCCCGCTCGCCGACAACGTGACGAGCGTCGGTGTCGTGGCCGACCACGACTATCTCTTTCAGGGGCGGGCGTCGAAGGATCCTGCGGCGGTCTACGCCGAGGAGGTGGCCCGTTGCCCGGGGCTCGTGCCGCGGCTCGCCGAGGCCGAGCGGACGGAGCCCTTCCGCGTGGCCAAGGAGTATTCGTATCGCTCGCGGCAGGTGGCGGGCGACGGCTGGGTGCTCGTGGGCGACGCGCTGGGGTTCCTCGACCCGCTGTACTCCTCGGGGATTCTGCTCGCCCTCAAGAGCGGGGCGCTCGCCGCCGACGCGATCCATGCAGGACTCGCCGCGGGAGACACCTCGGCCGCGACGCTGGGTGCCTGGGGCCCGGGGTATCTGGCGGGCATGAATCGGATGCGAAAGCTCGTGCGGGCCTTCTACGACGGCCTCAACTTCGGCGGCGTCGTCCGCCGGCACGAGGATGCCAAGCCCCTGATCACCGACATCCTGATCGGCGACATCTTCAAGCCCGACATCGACGCCCTCTGGCCGCTGCTGGAGGGCGCGGAGGCCGCCGCGAACGGCTGACGGCCGCCCGCCGCCGGCCGTGCCGCGCCTGCGGGTCGTAGGGCCTGCCCTGTGGTAAGCCGTACCGATTCGGGGTGTATAGTTGAGCCGTGCGGGTCGCGGCGGCACCGGGCGGTGGTCTGCCAATCGAGCGGCCGGCGGGCAAGGATTCCCGGACGTTCACCCGTGGGCGACAACAGCGAGTTCATTGGCGAGTTCTTGGTCGAGTCGACCGAGAATCTCGACCAGCTCGACCGCGACCTCTTGGCCCTCGAGGCCGAGCCGGGCGATCCGCAGCGGCTGGCGAGCATCTTTCGCACCGTTCACACGATCAAGGGTAACAGCGGCTTCTTCGGCTTCTCGAAGCTCGGGGCGCTGGCCCACAGCGGCGAGCATCTGCTGGGCCGGCTCCGCGACGGCAAGCTCTCGCTCGACGACCGGATCACCGGCACCCTGTATTCGATGGTCGACGCGGTGCGGTCGATCCTCCAGGCCATCGAAGCGACCGGCACCGAGGGTGAGCAGGATTTCCGCGAACTGTCCCGCCAGTTGGCCGCCGTCGCCGCGGAGGAGTCGGCAGCGGAGACCGAGGCGGATTCCCCGAAGGCGACGCCGGATGCACCCGGCCAGGAACCGCTCCCCGCCGAACCGCCTGCTGCAGAGCTGCCCGCTGCCGAGCCATCCCCCGCCGCCGAGCCCCTCCCCGCTGCGCCGCCCCGTGCCGAGCCGGTGGCTGCCGCCCCGGCCGCCTCTCCGGAGGTCGTGACGGCCGCGCCGGCGGCGCTCGCCGCGGCCGAGTCGACCGTCCGGGTGGATGTCGATCTGCTGGCCTCGATCCTTGATCTCGTCGGCGAACTGGTGCTCGCCCGCAACGAACTCAAGAGCATCGAGACCGAGGATCCGGCCGTGCTGGCCGCCGCGCAGCGGATCCACACGGTGACCAACGCCCTGCAGGAGACGGCCGTCAAGACCCGGATGCAGCCGGTCGAGCACGTCTTCAGCCGCTTCCCCCGCACCGTCCGCGACCTGGCGAAAGCCTGCGGCAAAGAGGTGGTGTTCACGGTCGACGGGGCCGACACCGAACTCGACCGCACGCTGATCGAGAGCATCCGCGATCCGCTCACCCACCTGATCCGCAACGCCGTCGACCACGGCATCGAATCCCCCGAGGCCCGCCTCGCCGCCGGCAAGCCCCGGGCAGGCAAGGTCGCCCTGCGGGCCTTCAACGAGAGCGGCCGGGTGACGATCGAGCTGGCCGACGACGGCGGCGGGATCGACGTCGAGCGGGTTCGCGACAAGGCGGTGGCCCGCGGGCTCGTCTCCACGGCCGCTGCGGCGGCGCTGGCCGACGACGAAGTGCTGCAGTTCATCTTCGAGCCCGGCTTCTCGACGGCCCGCGAGGTGACCAGCGTGTCGGGCCGGGGTGTCGGCATGGATGTCGTCCGGACCAATATCGAGGCGATCGGCGGCACCGTTGAAATCCATAGTCGCCGCGGCGCGGGCACCACGGTACGCGTGCATGTGCCCCTGACGCTCGCGATCATGCCCGCGCTGGTCGTGCACGTGGCCGGCGAGCGATTTGCGATCCCGCAGGCGGCGGTCAGCGAACTGGTACCCGTGCGGAAGACCGGCGGCGGCAGCCGGAT